>DASYMT010000331.1:0-10656 GCA_036008925.1 Acidimicrobiales bacterium
TAGCCCCGAATTGGCGGGGGATGGCCGTCACCGCTCCCAACAGGTCCATGCCTCTCCTCACTCGCTCTTGGCCTGCGACTCTGACGCAGCCCAGCGGAAGACGCCCTTCGACATCGTCGACCGCTCCACCTCCGCCCGCCGCCCGAACACCGCGGCCCGCACTCGGTGCACGCCCGCGTCGTCCGGAGCGGCTTGGGCCGCGAGTTCAGCCAGATGCCCGGCCAGCCGCAAGTCGGCGTCGGTGGCCTGGGGCGACCCGGCCAGGAGCGAGGCCCGGTCGGCCAACACCGCCGCCCCGCCCGCCAACGCGGCCAGCTCCGCGGCCAGCGCGGCGGCGGGCGCGGGCTTGAGCCAGGACGGGTCCCCGTCGTACCAGCCGCCGTAGAGCCGCCAGATGTTGCGGACCACGAACTCGGGCTCGTCGTAGACGGGCCGCAGGTACGGCCGTTCCAACAGGTGGGCGGGGGCGGCCACCGAGTGCACGATCTCGTCGAGCCGGGCGCCCGCGTTCATCATCGCCAGCGTCTGCTCGACCAGCGACTCCAGCAGCTCGGCCGTGTCGGTCAACGCCTGTCGGACCCGGTCTGCGCCCTGCACCAAGAAGCCGTGTCCGGGCAGCAGCCACTCGGCGTCCAGCTCCAGCATCGACCGCAGGGCCGCGGCCCATTCCATGGGATAGCGCTGCACCTTCTGGGGGTTGCCCGCGTTGGGCGAGGCCCAGATGAACAGGTCGCCGCAGCACAACACCTTGGCGTCGGGGACCCACGTCCACGTGTGGTCGTCGGTCTCGCCCCGGGCGTGGTGCAGCTCGAACGACCGGCCGCCGACCGACAGCGACAGCGAGTCCTCGTAGACCGAGTCGGGATAGCGGTACTCGGTGGGCCAGCGCAGGTTGGGCAGGCTGAACTGGCGCTGGTTGACGACCTCGTTGTAGCCCGCGGTCAGCACGTAGCGGTCGAAGCGGGCGGGCAGGGCGGCATGGGCCACCACCCTCGGCGCGGCCCACCCCCGTGACGCGGCCTCCGCCTCGAACACCGGCACCCCGAAGACGTGGTCGATGTGGCCGTGGGAGTACACGGCGGTGTGGAGCCGCTCGTCCGACCACCGCCGGATCTCGCCGTGCACGGCCTGGGCCAGCATGGCGCTGCCCGTGTCCACCAGCACCAAGCCGTCGTCGGTACGGAAAGCGGACACGTTGGCGAAGGAGGGCACGAAGGCCACGCCTTCGGCCACCTCGGCCAGCCCGCCGATGTGGCTGAAGGGATGGGTCTCGTCGATGCTCGACTCGCCGCGCCACAGGCGGTCGGCGATCATGACGGGGTCGTCAGCCATCCCCCTCTCGCCATCCCCTCTTTCTTCCGCCCTACCATCACGGCGTGTCGATCGACCCTAGCGCCATCGACGGCCGTTCGGCCCGGGCCATGCGCACCCGCCAAGCCATCGTCGACGCGCTCATCGGGCTGATCGAGGCGGGCGAGGTCAAGCCCGCCGCCCCCCGGATCGCGCAGCGGGCGGGCGTGTCGCTGCGCTCGATCTACCAGCACTTCGAAGACCTCGAAGCCCTCTTCGCCGCGGCCCACGACCGCTACACCGAGGTCCTGCTGTCCGAGATCACCGAGCTGCCCGTCGACCGCAGCTTCGAAGAGCGCCTCGACGGCTTCGTCAAGCAGCGGACGTGGGTGCTCGAGCGCATCACCCCGGCCCGCCGGGCCGCCGCCTTGCAGGAGCCGTTCAGCGACATCCTGCGCGACGGGCGGGACCGGATGCTGCAAGTAGCGCGGGCCGAGGTGGCCCGGCTGTTCAAGCCCGAGTTGGAGCGGTTCGACCCGGCCGAGCGGACCGAGATCCTCGCCGCCACCGACATGGTCAGCACGTGGGCGGCCTGGGACACACTGCGCACCGCGGGGCTCGACCTCGATACGGCCACCAGGGTCATGCGCCGGGCCCTGGCCGCCATTCTCCACGGCGCCAACGAGGGGGACTGACATGAAGTTCGGGATCATCTTCGCCAACACCGGGCCCGCGGCCACCGACCCGGCCTACGCGGCCGAGTTCGCGCAGTTGGCCGAGGAGAACGGCATCGAGTCGCTGTGGACGGTGGAGCATGTGGTGGTGCCCGCGGGCTACGAGTCCGAGTATCCGTACTCCAAGGACGGTCGCATGCCCGGCGGCGAGGACCTCGACATCCCCGACCCGCTGATCTGGCTCACCCACATCGCGGCGGCCACCCGCTCGATCAAGCTGGCCACCGGCATTCTCATCCTCCCCCAGCGCAACCCGGTGGTACTGGCCAAGCAGGTGGCCACCCTGGACCGGCTGTCCGGCGGACGGGTGGTGCTCGGCGTCGGCGTGGGCTGGCTCAAAGAGGAGTTCGACGCGCTCGGCATCCCGTTCGACTCTCGGGGCGCCCGCACCGACGACTACGTGGAGGCCCTGCGCGTCCTGTGGCGTGAGGACGAGCCGACCTACCACGGCGCCTTCGCCGACTTCGAGCGGGCCAAGTCGTTCCCCAAGCCCGCGCAGCCGGGCGGGCCGCCGATCATCGTGGGCGGCCACACCACGGCCGCGGCCCGACGGGCCGGGCGGCTGGGCGACGGCTTCTTCCCGGGCCGGGGGAAGCTGGAGGAGCTGGGCGGCCTGCTCGACGAGATGCGCCGGGCGGCCAAGGACGCGGGCCGCGACCCCGACGCCATCGAGGTCACCGCGGGCGGGGCCATGGACGTCGAGGGGGCCAAGCCCTACGCCGAACTGGGGGTGTCCCGCCTGGTCATCCCGCCCCTGGGCTACGACCTGGGCACGCTGCGCGAGCAGCTCCCCCGCTTCGCCGACAACGTCATCGCCAAGCTGGCCTGACCCGCCCCCGCCCCGCGCTGTCTGGAGGACAGGGCCGCGGGAAACAACGCGTCCTGTCCTCCAGACGTCGCCGGGTCAGTTGACCGCGGTCATGCCGCCGTCGACCACCACCGAGGCCCCGTGCATGTAGCTGGCCTCGTCGGACAGCAAGAAGCGGGCCACCCGGGCCACCTCGGACGGGTCGGCCACCCGGGACAGCGGGATGCGCTCCTCCATGCGGGCCTTGGCCTCGGGGATGGCGAGGAGGGGGGCGAGCATGGGCGTGTCGATGGCGCCGGGGCAGATGGCGTTGATGCGGATGCCGTCCAGGGCCAGCCGGTGGGCCAGCGCCCGGGTCAGGCCCAACAGCCCGGCCTTCGAGGCGCAGTAGGCCGGGATCATGCCGTTGCCGACCAGCGCCTCCACCGACGAGATGCCCACGATGGCGGCCCCCGGGCCCGACGCTTTCAGATGGGGCAGCAGGGCCCGCACCAAGAAGGCCTCGGCCCGCAGGTTCACGTCGAGCACCGCGTCCCACGACTCGTCGTCGAGGAAGTCGACGGGCATGGGCCCGGCCACGCCCGCGGCATGGACCAGGCCGCCCACCGGCCCCAGCGCCTCGACGGTGGCGGCCACCGCCTCCTGGATGGACGACTGGGAGCGCACGTCGACCTCGACCGCGAACGCGCCCCCGCCGCCCTCGCAGCGCGCGGCCGTGTCCTTGGCCCCGGCCCCGTTCACGTCCCACGCGGCCACCGGCCTGCCCACCTCGGCCAGAGCCAGGCAGCAGGCCCGGCCGATGCCCGAGGCGCCGCCGGTGACCACGACGGGCGTGGCGGGCCTGCCCAGCCGATCCGAGCCCGTGCCTGCGCCGCTCACGGTCGCGCCGTGGCGCCCACGACGTACCCCTCCGGCAGAGGGCGGGGTCCGGCCCGTCGGGCCAGCGCGGCCTCCATGGCCGGGGCCAGCCGCTCCAGCTTGGCCTTCTCCCTGGCCTCCTCGCCCTCGTGGAACTCGGGCATCACCTCGCGGGCGAACAGCTCCAGCGACTCGCAGATGTCCTCGTGGCGGTTCTTGCCCGTCTGGCTCACGAAGATGACCTGGTCGACCCCGGCCTCGGCGTAGCCCCGCAGCAGTTCCCGAATCTGCGAAGGCGTGCCGATGGCCCCGCGCATCGACCCCAGCCCCTGCTCCAGCAACTGGGCCCCCAGCGGCATGCCGGTGTGGGCCGCGATCGAGCGGTCGAACCCGAACTGCGACCGCCGCTCCTGGAACTCCTCCCACACATTGGTCTGGCCGGGGACATGGGTGCCGAACACGTAGTAGTGGGCCAGCGAGTAGCCGAAGAAGTGGCCGCCGTCCAAGCCCCGGTCGATGGCCGTCTGCTCGTCCTCGTGGCACATGAGCGGGGCCACAATGGCGATGTTGGGGTTCACCGCGAACCCGCCAGGCACGCACGCCTCCGACGCCAGCGTGGCGTAGTAGTCGTCCACCCACGCCTTGGCCTCGGCGGGCTCGATGAACGAGAAGCTCAGCGCGCCGATGCCCTTGGTGGCGGCCAGGTGGATGGTCTCGCGGCGCGAGCACGCCACCCACAGCGGCGGGTGCGGCTTCTGGAACGGCTTGGGCACCACGTTGCGGGGCGGCATCTTGAGGAACTGGCCGTCGTAGCCCGCGAAGGGCTCCTCCACGAACATGCGGCTGACGGCGTCGAGGGCCTCCTCCCATTGCGCCCGCTTGGTGGCCCGGTCGATGCCGAACCCGCCCAGCTCGGCCTCGGACGACGCCTCGCCGGTGCCGAACTCCACCCGCCCGTCGGACACCAGGTCGAGGGTGGCGATGCGCTCCGCCACCCGAGCCGTGTGGTTGAACTGCTGGGGGAGCTGGACGATGCCGTGGCCCAGGCGGATCCGCGACGTGCGCTGGGAGGCGGCGGCCAGGAAGACCTCGGGGGCCGACGAGTGGCTGTACTCCTCAAGGAAGTGGTGCTCGACCTCCCACACGTAGTCGATGCCCAGCTTGTCGGCCAGCTCGACCTGTTCGAGCGCGTCCTTCAGCAGGCGGTGCTCGGCGTCGGCCTCCCAGGGCCGGGGGAGTTGGTGCTCGTAGAAGATGCCGAATTTCATGCGGGGCTCCTCAATGCCTCGTCGAACAGATGGAACAGGGCGGGCCGGCCGTGGGCCTGGCGCAGGTTCAGCGCCAGGCGCCGGCTGTTGACCACCAGGTCCCGCGCCGCCTTCCCGGGCCACGGTCGTGGCAGCAGCTCGGGAGGCAGCAGCGGGTCGGCGTCGAAGCAGTCCTGAAAGGCCACGGCCATGGCCAGCGCGCCAGGCAGGAAGGCGGTGTCGGGCAGACGCTCCTTGCGCGTGCGCATGGCCCGGAGGGTGTCGGGCACCTCTTCGAAGCGCTCGACGAACGAGCGGTAGCGGGCGGCCAGGTCGTCGACCGGCCACAGCCTGCGGGCCAGCTCGCGGGGGTCGTGGCGTCCCCCGATGTCGAGGTCGTCGGTCGACGCGGTGGTGACCAGGTCGGCCACCCCGAGGCGCTCGGCCTCGTCGAGCACCTCCTTGGCCCAGTTGCGGGCCGACACGTACAGCCCGCCCTGGATGTGGGCGCCGCCCAGCGACAGCAGGTGGTCGCGGAAGGCGTCCCGCGCCGTGCGGCGGTCCTCCGGGATGGCGAAGGCCGCCAGCCGCCACTGCCGGTCCCAGCCCCTCCCCGCCGCGTCCTGCCCGTAGGCCAGACGGGTGCGCTCGATGCCGATGCCCAAGGCCGACATGCCCTGCTCGGTGGCCTCGTACCGGGCCGCCGCCCCCGCCCCGTGGCGGACGAAGAGGCCCTCGGCCACCAGCCTGCGCAGGCAGGAGCGGACCTGCTCGCCCGTCTGCCCGCAGGCGGCCGCCACCGGCAGCAGCTCCTCGGCGTGGATGGTCCCGTCCTCGTGGGCCATGCCCAGGACGAGCACCCTGGTCGGGATCGCCACGGTCGTATCACCCACGACCGTCAGTCTGAACGGCCAGCCTCCGCCCGTCAAGGTTTGCCACGGCGTGAACTCGGGCACAGAGCCGCCATGCTGACCATCCTGTTGATCGTGCTGCTGGTGCTGCTGCTGTTCGGCGGCGGCGGGTATTACGCCCGCGGCCGTCGTCGTCTGTAGCACCTGGCTTGCGGCCCGAGTGGCCGGGGGCGCACCATCCTCCTCCCGTGATGCGTCCCCGCCGCTCTGGCTGCGCCGTGCTGCTGCTCGCCACCGCGACCGCGACCGCAGCAGCAACAGGGTGCTCGAAGTCCAGCAGCGGCGCGGCCGTCTCGACCACGACCACGAGCACGACGGCGGCCCGCTCGACTCGCCCCTCGCTTCCCGCCGGCGCCTGTCAGCCCCGGCCCGCCCCGGCCGCCGTTCTGGCCTGGCTGCCCGCCGACCTCCCCTTCCCGCCCGGGACCTTCGCCGTCCAAGAGCTGCGGGCCGGGCCCGGCACCTGGCAGGCCCTCTTGGCCGCCCCCGTCGACCTGGTCGGCTTCGTGAAGTTCGTCAACGCCGAGTGGCCCGCCCACGGCTGGGGCCAGGGCCGGGGCGAGGCCGAGCAGGGGGAGGCGGAGAACACCTTTGTGCGGGCGGGCGGCGACATGCGCGAGGGCGGGGCCTGGCGGGTCCGACAGCCCTACTGCGACGCGGGCCTGTCCGAGGTGCTGCTCGTCTACAAGAAGTAGGGGCGGGGAGGATCGAACTCCCGACGCACAGATTAAAAGTCTGTCGGTCTGCCACTGACCTACGCCCCCGACGGGAAAGAGCCTAGGGCCAGCCCTCCAACCGGCGTTGCGGCGTGCAGCAGTCGACTTCGTGCCCCGAGCACCCGCTGACTGAACGCTCGTCGGCCGTGGGTAGAGTTCGCCCCATGGACCCCGACGACGCCCGACGGCGCCTGGACGAGGAGCGGGAGCGCCTCGGCGAGATCCGCGACCGCCTCGGCGAGATCCGCAACGAGTCGGAGACCGACAGCCTTTCCGAGCTGTCGTCGCTCGACCAGCACCAGGCCGACGTGGGCACTGAGACGTTCGAGCGGGAGAAGGACCTGTCCATCCTGGAGCGGGTCGAGGCCGAGCTCAACGACATCCAGCACGCCATGCGCCGGCTGGACGAGGGCACCTACGGGACGTGCGAGGCGTGCGGCAAGCCCATCGGCGAGGAGCGGCTGGAGGCCATGCCCGCGACCCGGTTCTGCCTGGAGGACCAGGCTCTGGCCGAGCGTGAGGCGCGGGCGGGCGCAGGCGAAGGCGAGTAGGCCACTCCATGCGCAAGGGCGCGCTGGGCGCGCTCGGCGCCTTGTTGGCAGGCGGGGGCGCGGCGGCCGCGCTGTTGCGCGACGAGGACCGCCGCCACCGACTGGACCGGCAGGCCCGGGTGTGGCGGCTCACCGCCCGCCGGGGCGTCCACTATCTGCGACTGCGGGTTAAGGGCCGGGCGGCCACGGCCGAGGAGCGGGCCCGTCTGGAGCAGCAGTTCGCCATCCGCACGGCCGAGGACGTGGCCGAGGTCCTGGGCGGGATGAAGGGGGCGATCATGAAGGCGGGCCAGATGCTCTCCTTCATCGCCGACGGGCTGCCCCCCGAGGCCCAGGCCGCCCTCGCCACCCTCCAGGCCGACGTGCCGCCCATGGCCCCGAGCCTGGCCGAGGGGGTCGTCCGCAGCGAGTTGGGCGCCGACCCCGAGCGCCTGTTCCTCGACTGGGACCCGGTGCCGGTGGCGGCCGCGTCGATCGGGCAGGTCCACAAGGCGGTCATGCCCGACGGCCGCATTGTCGCCGTGAAGGTGCAGTACCCCGGCGTGGACAAGGCCATCAAGAGCGACCTCGACAACGCCGAACTGCTCTACGGCCTGTTCGCCCAGTTCGCCTTGAAGAACCTGGACGTGAAGGCGCTGGTCGACGAGCTGCGGGCCCGCATGGCCGACGAACTCGACTACCGGCTGGAGGCCCGCTTTCAGTCCGAGTTCGCCGAGCGCTACGACGGGCACCCGTTCATCCACGTGCCCAAGGTGGTGCCCGAGCGCAGCGCCCGCCGGGTGCTCACCACCGAGTGGGTGGAGGGCAGGCGCTGGGACGACTTCCTCTCCACCGCCGACGCGGCGGCCAAGAACCGGGCGGCCGAGGTCATCTTCCGCTTCGCCCAAGGGTCCATCCACCGCCACGGCGTCTTCAACGGCGACCCCCATCCGGGCAACTACCGGTTCCACGACGACGGGTCGGTCACGTTCCTCGACTTCGGCCTGGTGAAGCGGTGGTCGCCCGGCGAGTTCGACCGGCTCACGCCCGTGCTCGACGCCATCTTGGAGTCCGACGCGGCCGGGGCGGTGGGCGCGGCGGTGGACGCGGGGTTCTTGGCCCCCGACCACGGTTTCGAGGACGACTTCGTCTTCTCGTACATCCGGGGCCCGTACGAGCCGTTCCTCGCCGACCAGTTCACCTACACCAGGGCGTGGACGGCCAAGGCGCTCCAGACGGTGGTCGACTTGCAGGGCCGGTACGGCGACCTCATCAAGCGGCTCAACATGCCCACGTCCTACGTCATCCTCGACCGAGTGGTGTGGGGGGTCTCGGCCCTGCTCGGCCGGCTGCACGCCACCAACAACTGGCGGGGGATCCTCCAGGAGTACCGCAAGGGGGCGCCGCCGGTCACCGAGTTGGGCCGCATCGACGCCGAGTGGGCCGCGGCCCGGGCTCAGTCGCCCTCGGCGTAGCCCGCGCCGCCCGCGTCGTCGCCCGACTCGCCGCCCGCCTCGTCGCCTTCGAGGCCCTTGGCGATGAGGAAGCCCTTGGCCCGCTCGGCCAGCGGGTAGCGGTCGACCAGGGCCCAGAAGCGCTGGTTGTGGCCCGCCACCACCAGGTGGGCCAGCTCGTGCACGAGCACGTAGTCGACGACCCACGCCGGGAACCCGGCCACGCGGGTGGAGATGCGCACGCTGCGGTCGACCGGCGTGCACGAGCCCCAGCGCGACTGCTGGTTGTCGACCCAGCGGATGGCGTCTGGCCGCGGCAGCCCGTAACGGCGGGCCAAGGTGGCGGCCCGGGCCTCCAGGTCGAGTCCCTCGGAGGCGGCCCGGCGCTCCATGCGCCGGACCATCTCGCCCACCCAGCGCTCCTCCTCGGCCTTGGTCATGGTGGCCGGGATGGACACGCGCAGAACCTCGCCCACCTGCCGGGCGCTGATCGTCTTGCGCCGCCTGGCGCTGCGGACCACCTCGACCTTCACGGCCTTCGACTCTAGAGAAGCGTCGTGACCGCGGCGGTGACCTCGTCGCCCTCCGGGGGCAGGGCCCGCACGCCGGGCGACGGGCCGGAC
This sequence comes from Acidimicrobiales bacterium, assembly GCA_036008925.1. Lineage (GTDB taxonomy): Bacteria > Actinomycetota > Acidimicrobiia > Acidimicrobiales > JAUTXP01 > DASYMT01. The sequence goes on from DASYMT010000331.1 coordinate 9,172, forward strand.
GGGCCTGGCTCCACCCACCAGCCGGTGAGGTTGGCGTTGCCGTGCCAGGCCGCCCCCAAGGCCTCGCCTACCGTGTGGATGACGCCGCCGTGGGTCACGACGAGCAGCACGGCGTCGTCCGGCCCCGCGGCCAGGCGCTCGACCACCGCCATGACCCGGGCGGTCATGACGGGCTGGGACTCGCCGTTGGGCGGCCGCTCCAACCGCCCGGCCCGCCACGCCTCCAACTGGCCGGGCCATAGGCGCACGATCTCGTCGGTGGTGCGGCCGCTCCACTCGCCCACGTCCCGCTCGCGCAGGCCGGGCTCGGGGGCCAGCAGGGGCAGGCCCAACTCGGCCGCGATCAGCTCGCCGGTGCGACGGGCCCGCTTGAGGTCGGACGTCACCACGCCGGTCAGCCCAGAGCCAGTCAGCCATCCGGCCGCGGCCCGGGCCTGGTCCTCGCCGTGGGCGGTCAGCGGCGGGTCGGCCACGCCCTGCCACCGGCCCGCCGCGTTCCACTCGGACTGGCCGTGTCGGAGCAGCAGCAGGCGGGCCATCGAGCCGCCCACGCTACCGCCCGCCCCGAGCCGCAGCCGACGTTCGTTGGTCGGTTCAGCGCCGACGGCCGGCGCCGAAGCGCCCAATGGACAGGGGGGCGGGGGGCGCAGCTAGCCTCCCGCGGCATGGCACTGCCCACCGAGAAGCTCGGCACGAAGTACGAGGAGCGCACGGCCGCCATCGACCCCGAGCGGGCCAAGGCGTACGCGGCGGCGACCAACGACGACAACCCGGCCTACGAGTCGGGCAAGTTCGCCCCGCCCGTGTTCGGCGTGGTCCCCACATGGGAGGCCATGGGCCTGGCCGTGGCCGACATCATCCCCCCCGAGGCCCTGATGATGATCGTGCACGGCGAGCAGGACATGCACTTCCACCAGCCCCTCGTGCCCGGCCGCAGCATCAAGACCCAGGCCGAGGCCTACAGCATCCGGGTCGGCTCCTCCGGCACCCGCCTCACCGTGCGGGTCCTCAGCACCGACGCCGACACAGGCGAGCCCGTCCTCGAGCAGTACGTCACCACCTTCGTCCGGGGCATGGCCGACGGCGAGAGCGCCGGTCCCGACAAGCCCGCCCACGACTTCCCGGCCGACAGCCCGGCCCGGGGCAGCCAGGTGGCACAGCACACCACCCACGTCGACGACGACCAGACCTACCGCTACAAAGAAGCCAGCGGCGACATGATGCCCATCCACGTGGACGACGGCTTCGCCCGGTCGGTCGGCCTGCCCGGCATCATCGCCCACGGCCTGTGCACCATGGCCATGACCAGCCAGGCCGTCGTGAAGACGGTGGCCGACGGCGACCCCAGTCGGCTCAAGCGGCTGGCCGTGCGCTTCTCCAAGAACGTCTTCCCGGGCGACGACGTCACCACCACGATCTACGAGGCAGGCCCGGGCCGGTACGCCTTCGAGACCCACAGCAGCCGGGGCGACCTGGTCATCAGCA
>DASYMT010000332.1:0-12082 GCA_036008925.1 Acidimicrobiales bacterium
CATGCTGTCCGGCCTGGAGGTCGACGTGCTCCGCCTGTACGTGGAGGGCAAGTCCTACCAGGAGATCGGCGAGCACCTGGGCCGCCACGTCAAGTCGATCGACAACGCCTTGCAGCGCATCAAGCGCAAGCTCGACGCCCACCTTCAGGAGCGGGCGCTCGAGGACGCAGCCAACCCCGGCTAGCGGTTCACGAACCCCCAGGCGTCGGCCACCATGGCCCGCAGGTCTTTGGCGGGCGCCCACCCCAGCTCTGCGCCGATCCGCGCGCTCGACGCCACCAGCACGGCGGGGTCGCCCGGCCTGCGGGGTGCCTCCACGGCGGGGATCTCCCGGCCTGTCACCACCCGGGCCGTCTCCACCACCTCCCGGACGGAAAAGCCCTCGCCGTTGCCCAGGTTGTAGATGCGGTGGCCAGGCCCCCCGGTGGCGTCGAGGGCCAGCAGGTGGGCGTGGGCCAGGTCCTCCACGTGGATGTAGTCGCGCACCGCGGTGCCGTCCGGCGTGGGGTAGTCGGTGCCGTAGACGTTGACCGACGGCCGCTGTCCCGACGCAGCCTGGAGCACCAGTGGGATGAGGTGGGTCTCCGGCTGGTGGCGCTCGCCGAAGGGCCCGTAGGCGCCCGCCACGTTGAAGTACCGCAGGCTCACCGCGCCAAGACCGTGAGCCGCGGCCTGGAACCCGATGGCCTGGTCGACGGCCAGCTTGGACGCGCCGTAGGGGTTGGTCGGGCGGGTGGCCGAGTCCTCGGTGACGGGCACCTCCTCGGGCTCGCCGTACACGGCGGCCGTCGACGAGAACACCAGGCGGCGTACGCCCGCGGCCTGCATGGCGTCGAGCAGATTCAGGGTCCCTCCCACGTTCACGCGGAAGTAACGGGTCGGCTCCGCCACCGACTCGGCCACGAGCGACAATGCCGCGAAGTGGAGGACCGCATCGAAGCCCGGGGCCAGCACGGCGGCGAGGGCGTCGGCATCGAGCACGTCGGCCTCGACCAGCTCGGCCCCGGGCGGGACCGCGTCGCGGTGGCCGCGGGACAGGTTGTCGGCCACCGTGACCGTGTGTCCGGCGGCCAGAAGCTGGGTAGTGACGACGCTCCCGATGTACCCCGCCCCGCCTACGACCAGCAGCTTCATGGCGGGCGACCCTATCGGCCGACATGACCGGAAGCGCCCCTCGCGACTTAACTAGTAGGTGAACACGGCTGGGCGCCCCGACAGAGCAGCCGTCGTGGAGCCGGCTCTTGGAGACGCCCCTTTTGGAGACACTGCATGCAAGACACGCGCGGCACGCAAGCGGTGGCTGACGTGATCACGTCGGCCCCCGCGGCGCGCCCGCCCGACGTCGAGGTGGTGGCCGGTCCGGCCGGGCAGGCCCGCCGCGTGGGCGACACCGCCCTGCTCACCGGCCTGGCCGCGGCCGGCGTCGTCGTCGCCCTCGTCCTGGCCCGGTCGACCGGGCTGTGGCTGGACGAGGCCCAGTCGGTGGCCATCGCCCGCCAGTCCTTGAGCGGCCTGCTCGACGCCCTGCGCCACGACGGCTCCCCCCCGCTCTACTACCTGCTGCTGCACGGCTGGTCCCGGTTGTTCGGCACGGGCGATACCGCGGTGCGGGCCTTGTCCGGCCTGTTCGCGGTGGCGACGGTGCCCGCGCTGATGACGGCCGCCCGCCGCACCCTCGGCCCCCGCGGCGCCTTCGTGACCGGGGCCGTGGCCGTGTCGGCCCCGTTCTTCTACCGGTACGCCACCGAGGCCCGGATGTACTCGCTGGTGTTCCTGCTGGTGGCGGTCGGGCTCCTGCTGCTGGAGCGGGCCTGGCGGGCCCCCACGGCGCCGGTGCTGGCCGGGCTGGCCCTGACCAGCGGGCTGTTCGCCCTGACCCACTACTGGGGCCTGTTCCTGCTGGCCCCGCTGGTCGGGTGGCTGGCCTGGCGGCGGCGCTGGCCGTTGGCCGCGGCGCTGGCCGGGGGCGGCGTGCTGTTCCTGCCCTGGCTGCCCTCGTTTGTGTACCAATCAACGCGCACGGGCGCCCCGTGGGGCCCGCCCGCCGACCCCGGCGTGTACGAGTTCAGCCTGCGCGGCTTCGCGGGCGGACCGGGGCGGCTGGGCGCGCTCGGCCTCCTCTACTTCGGCCTCGCGCTGCTGGCCGTGATCGGCCGGGTGCGGGGCGACGACGTGGTGGTCGACGTGCGGGGCACCGTCGTCGGCAGGCGGCTGGCCCTCACCGTGCTGGTGCCGCTGACCGTAGGCATGGCCGTGTCGGCCGCGGCCCACAGCGCCTTCGCCGTGCGCTACGCGGCCATCGTGTTCGTGCCCTTCGCCCTGCTGGTGGCCTATGGCGTCGACCTGGTGCGGCCCGCCCACCTGGTCCGCTACGTGCTGGCCGCGGTGGTGGTGTTCGGGGCGTGGCGGTCGGTGGCCGAGGTGCACGCCCGGCGGACGCAGGCCCGGTCGATCGCGGCGGTGCTGAACGAACAGGCCCAGGCAGGCGACGTGGTCGTGTTCTGCCCCGACCAGCTCGGCCCGGCCATCACCCGTCTGCTGCACACGCCCGCGGCCACGTCGGCCTATCCGACCGGCGCGTCGGGGGAGATCGTGGACTGGGTGGACTACAAGGCCCGTAACAAGGCGGCCCACCCCGAGGCGTTCGCGCAGGCCGCGTCAGCCTCGACGGGCGGGGCCGTCTGGTACGTGATGGCCAACGGGTACAGGACCTTCAGCTCGGCGTGCGCCCGCATCTACGACGAGCTCGACCGGCTGCGGCCGGAGAACGAACGGGTGCTGCGGGCGCGGCGCTCGGCGTATGAGCGGGGCGCACTGTGGCGTTTCCCCGCAACTGTGAGAGGAGCTTCATGAACGACCGGGACAACCGGGAGATCGTCATCATCGGCGCCGGCCCTGCGGGCCTGACCGCCGCCTACAAGCTGGTGCAGCGCGGCGCGCGGCCCACCGTCTTCGAGGCCGACTCGGTGGTGGGCGGGATCAGCCGCACGGTGGAGCGCGACGGCTGGCGCTTCGACATCGGCGGCCACCGCTTCTTCACCAAGGTGGACGAGGTGGAGGCGCTGTGGCGGGAGATCCTGCCCGACGAGGAGTTCCTCATGCGGCCCCGCATGAGCCGCATCTACTACAACCACAAGTTCTACGACTATCCGCTGAAGGCCTCGAACGCGCTGAAGAACCTGGGCGTGCTAGAGGCCCTGCGGTGCGTGCTGTCGTACGTGTGGGCCCGGGTCCGTCCGCCCAAGGACCAGTCCACCCTCGAGGGGTGGGTGGCGGCCCGCTTCGGGTTCCGGCTCTACAGCATCTTCTTCAAGACGTACACGGAGAAGGTCTGGGGCGTGCCCGCCAACGAGATCCAGGCCGACTGGGCCGCGCAGCGCATCAAGTCGCTTTCGCTGGGCAAGGCCATCTGGAACGCGCTGCTGCCCAAGCGCAACCAGAAGGAGATCACCAGCCTCATCGAGGAGTTCCGCTACCCCAAGCACGGGCCGGGGATGATGTGGGAGCGGGCCGACAAGCTGGTGAAGGAGGGCGGCGGCCAGGTCGTCATGCAGTCGCCGGTGCAGGCCGTGCACCACGCCGAGGGCCGGGCCGTGGCCGTGACCGTGGGCGGGCCTGATGGCTCGTCCACCCGGGTGCCGTGCGACGAGCTCATCTCCACCATGCCGATCAACCTGCTGGTGAAGGCCATGGACCCGCCCGCCCCTAAAGAGGTGGTGGCCGCGGCCGACGCCTTGTCGCACCGGGACTTCTTGACGGTGGCGCTGGTGGTGCCGGCCGACGGGGCCTTCCCCGACAACTGGATCTACGTGCACGCGCCCGAGGTCCGAGTGGGCCGCATCCAGAACTTCGGCTCGTGGTCGCCGTACATGGTCAAGGACGGGTTCACCTGTCTCGGCCTCGAGTACTTCGTGTTCGAGGGTGACGACCTGTGGACCATGGCCGACGACGACCTGGTTGCGCTGGGGACTCGGGAGCTGGAGGCGCTCGATCTCATCAACCCGGGCAGCGTGAGCGCCGGCTATGTGGTGCGCATGCCCAAGGCCTATCCGGTCTACGACGAGGCGTACCAGGCCAACGTGGAGACGCTGCGCAAGTGGCTGGACGTGTGCGTGCCCAACGTGGCCCCGGTGGGCCGCAACGGGATGCACCGGTACAACAACCAGGACCACTCGATGCTCACGGCCATGCTGGCGGTGGAGAACCTCTACGGCGGCGACCACGACGTGTGGGACGTCAACGTGGACGACGAGTACCACGAGGAGAGGGACGCCAAGCCGTCGACGGGCCGGGATGCGCCGGTGCTGGAGCGGGCCGTGCTCGACTCGGCCCGCGAGCAGCGGGAGCGGGGCCGCACCGGCTCAGCCGCCTAGCCCCTTCCCCTGACGCTGACGCGACTGGAGGCCAGCGCCCCGGCGGAACCGCAGGGCACTGTCCTCCAGGCGACCGGCAGGCGGGTTGTGGCGCCGGGTTTAGTTGCCGGGCTTCTTGAAGCCCCACTTCTCACGCAGGGACTTGATGTTGGTGGCGTCGCGGACGTGCATGGCCTTGGCCGTCGAGCCGTCCACTTGGGCCTGTACCGCCACCTTGTCGCCCGTCTTCACGTTGGCGATGCCGTCGCGCCCGGCGTTGACGAGCGTGTTCTCGTCGACCACGTACTTCTTGGTGAAGCCGTCCTCGCTCTTCAACTCGATCGACGTGCTGCTGACCGAGACCACCTCGCCCACCTGGCTGGCGATGGTCTTGTAGCCGCCGTTGCCGTCGGGGACGGTGAACTCGCCATGGATGCCGGGGCCGCCGAAGCCGCCCGGCCCGCCGTGACGGCCCGCCCTGCCTGGCCTGCCGTCGGCCGTCTTGGGTGCCGCGTCGGGTGCGGCGCCGTTGGCGTTCGGCGCAGCCGTCGTGGTCGTCGTCAGCCCGGTGTCCGACCCGGAGCCTGAGCCGGTTTGGGCCGCCGCCACACCGATGCCCAAGGCGGCCATGGCCACTGCCACCGTGCCGAACAGGGTGTATTTGGTTCTGCTCATACGTGGAGCATCGGCCCCCAATCTTGGAGTCCGCTGAGAACTCGCTTTGAGCCCCGTGTCACAACCGGGGCACAGCGAGTCCACAGGAATCCGGGCGATACTGAACGGCGTGGGCGTGACCGCAGACAGCCAGCGCGTGCTCGTGGTGGACGACGAGCCGTCCATCGTGGACGCCCTGGCCACCGCCCTGCGCTACGAGGGCTTCGACGTGCACGAGGCCCAGACCGGCCGGGACGCCCTCAAGCGGGCCGAGTCCCTGCGGCCCGACCTGATCGTGCTCGACATCATGCTCCCGGACCTCGACGGCCTTGAGGTGACCCGCAGGCTGCGCCGGGACGGGCTGCGCACACCGGTGCTGTTCCTCACCGCCCGGGACTCGACCGAGGACAAGATCAGCGGCCTGACCGTGGGCGGCGACGACTACGTGACCAAGCCGTTCAGCCTGGCCGAGGTGGTGGCCCGGGTGCGGGCCATCCTGCGCCGCACCCAGACGGGCCCGGCCGAGGACTCCACGCTGCGCTTCGCCGACCTGGTCCTCGACGAGGAGTCGCACGAGGTCTGGCGGGCGGGCACGCCCATCCACCTCACGGCCACCGAGTTCAACCTGCTGCGGTACTTCATGCTGAACCCCCGGCGGGTGCTGTCCAAGGCCCAGATCCTCGACCACGTGTGGCACTACGACTTCGACGGCGACGACAACGTGGTGGAGACGTTCGTCAGCTACCTGCGCAAGAAGCTCGACCGCCTGGGGCCGCCGCTGATCCACACCATCCGCCTGGTGGGGTACAGCTTGCGGCAGCCCGCGGAGTAGGGGCGGCGGTGTCGACGTCGTTGCGGGCCCGGCTGCTGGCCGCCTCCCTGGTGCTGGTGGCCTTCGGGCTGCTGGCCGCCGACATCGCCACCTACACCTCGCTTCGGTCGTTCCTGCACCGCCGCCTGGACAACCAGCTCTTGGCGGCCGAGGCCAACGCGGCAAAGGCGATCCGGCTTCCTGCCATCGAGGCCCAGGGCGACCTCGGACAACTGGGCGACGTGGTCCCCGGCGTGTTCGTGCAGTACCTCAACGCCCGCAACCAGCCGCTGGTGACGGTCAACGCCCAGTCGGCCGACGCCACCAGGCCCCTCATCCCCGACGACATCCGCGGCCGCACCGGCCGCTTCCTCACCGTGCCCTCGGTGGTGCGCCCCGGCCCCGAGTACCGGCTGCACGCGGTGGCCTTCCCACGCGGCGGCGTCCTCATCGTGGGCCTCCCCCTTTCCGACACCACCGACACCCTCCACCGGCTGCTGCTGATCGAGGTGTTCGTGACACTGGTGGTGCTGGCGGGCGCCGCCGGTCTCGGCGTGTGGGTCGTGCGGTTGGGGCTGCGCCCGCTGGAGGAGATCGAGACCACCGCGGCCAGCATCACCGAGGGCGACATGAGCAGGCGGGTGGCCAACGACGACGTCCGCACCGAGGTGGGCCGGGTGGGCCGAGCCCTCAACACCATGCTCGACGCCATCCACCACGCCTTCGCCCGCCAGCAGCGGTCCGAGGAGGCGGCCCGGGCCTCGGAGGAGCGCATGCGCCAGTTCGTGGCCGACGCATCGCACGAGCTGCGCACGCCGGTGGCCGCGGTGCGGGCCTACGCCGAGCTGTACCGGCGGGGGGCCGACACCCGGCCCGAGGACTTGGCCCGGCTGCTGGCCCGCATCGAGCAGGAGGCGGCCCGCATGGGCGTGCTGGTCGACGATTTGCTGCTGCTCACCCGGCTGGACGAGGGCAGGCCGCTGGAGCAGGCGCCGGTGGACGTGGGGGCGGTGGCGGCCGACGCGGTGGAGGCGGCCAAGGCGGTGGAGCCCGACCGTCCGGTGGAGCTGACGGTCGAGGGCTCGGTCGAGGTCAGCGGCGACCGGGACCGGCTGCGCCAGGTGGTCGACAACCTGTTGGCCAACGTGCGCTCGCACACGCCCAAGGGCGCCCCCGCCTCGGTCCGGGTGCGGGTGGACGGGGCCAGCGCGGTGCTCGAGGTGGCAGACCACGGCCCAGGCTTGTCGAGCGACGAGGCCTCGCGTGTGTTCGAGCGGTTCTACCGGGCCGACCCAGGGCGCTCGCGCGACAGGGGCGGGGCGGGCCTGGGCCTGCCCATCGTGGCCGCCATCGTGGCCGCCCACGGCGGGTCGACCACCGCGGGCGGGCGTTGGGACGGCCGGCCCGGGGCCGTGTTCCGGGTGGAGCTGCCGGTGCTGGAGGGAACGGACGGCGGGGACGGCGGGGACGGCGGGGACGGCGCGGCCTCTCAGCCAGCCCACAGCCCGTTCTCAGATCCGTCGACCACGATGACGCCATGAGCACGGCCGGGACGGCCCCAATGAGCACGGCCGGCACGGCCCAATGAATACCGTTAAGCGGCTGGTGCTGGCCGCCGTGGTGGTGGCGGTCGCCCTGCCCGCGGCGGCGTTCGCCTACTTCAACTTCATCCAGGACCCGGCTCCGAAGCGGCTCACACTGGACTCGGGGACCACGTCCACCACGGCGGGGTCGGCGGGCACGGCCTCCGCCTCGGGCGACCTGTCCGGGACCGACCTGTCCGGGACATGGCGGCCCACGTCGGCCTCGCAGGTGGGATACCGGGTCAACGAGGTGGCCTTCGGGCAGCGCAAGGCGGCGGTGGGCCGCACCAACAAGGTGACGGGCACCATGAACGTCAGCGGGACCACCGTCTCGGCCGTCGACCTCACGGTGGACATGACGTCGGTGTCGAGCGACGAGAGCAGGCGGGACAACCAGTTCCAGGGCCGCATCATGAACACGTCGCGGTTCCCGACGGCCACGTTCAAGCTCACCTCGCCCGTCGCCCTGTCGTCCACGTCGGGGCCGGTGACGGTGAAGGCCACCGGCGACCTCACGGTGCGGGGCACGACCAGGCCGGTCACCGTCGAGCTCAAGGCCCAGCGCCAAGGGGCGGGTATCGCGGTGAACGGGTCCATCCCCGTCGTGTTCGGCGAGTGGGGCATCCCCAACCCCAGCTTCGGCCCGGTCAGCACCGAGGACCACGGCGAGTTGGAACTGCTGGTCGTCTTCGCCAAAGCCTGAGACCCTCCGCTCGGTCACCGGGCGATGAGTTCTGGGCTGTGGCATCGTCTGAGGCCCATGCGAATCGTTATCAGCGACTTCATCAGCCTCGACGGCGTCGTCCAGGGCCCCGGCGGCCCCGAGGAGGACACCGAGGGCGGGTTCAAGCACGGCGGCTGGTCGATGCCGTTCTTCGACGTCGAGGTGATGGGCCCGGCCTTCGATGAGATGACGAAGCGGACCGACGCCCTGCTCTACGGCAGGCGCACCTGGCAGGTGATGGCGGGGGCGTGGCCCGGTCAGGCGGGCGACCCCTTTGCCGACTGGATCAACGGCGTCCAGAAGTACGTCGTATCCAACACGCTGTCGGAGGCGGATATGACGTGGACGCCGACCACGCTCATCCCCGGCCACAACGTGGTCGAGGCGGTGACCGCCCTCCGAGAGCAGCCCGGCGGCGACGTCAACATCATGGGCAGTCCCCAGCTCGTGCGGGCGCTCATGGCCGCCGACCTGGTCGACGAGCTCAGCCTCATGATCGAGCCGATCGTGCTGGGTGGGGGCAAGAGCATCTTCCCGGACGACGGCGCAGCCCGGACCTTCGAGCTGGTCTCGGCCACCACCGCCAGCACCGGCGTCCTGGTCTGCCGCTACCAGCGAGCCCGCTGAGCCCGAACACCCGGCCCCGGACGCGCATCTGGAGGACAGAGCAGCGCCAGAGCGCCGGCTCTGTCCTCCAGACGGGGAGGGAAGGGGGAGGGGTGGGTCAGGCGCCGGAGACGCTGTTGCCCACGTCGGTGAACTTGTCCGAGGCCGACCGGCCCAGGATGGTGACGGCGCCGATGCACACGACGGCGATCAGGGCCAGCAGCAGGGCGTACTCGACCATGCTTGCCCCCTCTTCGGTCCGGGCCACCCGGCGGGCGAACATCGAGCAGAGCATGCGCACGTAGTTGAGATCAAGCATCCTTTTTCTCCTTCGCTGGTTGCGGTGGTACTTGTATTGTCGGGATAAAGGTCCGAACTCCTTTGATCCAAACGGATCAATTCCGGGCGGCGGCCAGATCGCACAGGCCCGTCTTCAGGGCGTACACGACGGCTTCGGTGCGGCCCCGGCACCCCAGCTTGCGGTAAATGGAGGCCAAGTGGTTCTTGACCGTGACCGCGCTGATGAACAGCCTCTCGCTGACCTCAATGGTCGAAGCACCGGAGGCCAGCATCCGCAATATCTCCGTCTCCCGGGCGCTCAGCCGGGTCGGGTCCCGACGGGCCGCAGCCGCGGCACCCGCGGGCGGGGCGACAAGCGCCTCCACCGCGGCCAGCAGGTCGGTCACCGAACAGTCCTTGGTCAGCACGGCCGACGCGCCCGCGTCGAGGGCCAGGGCGCGGGTGTCGGCGTCGCCGTGCATGGTGAGCATGACGACGGGCACTCGCAGCGACGAGATGCGCCGAGCCGCGCCCAGCCCGTCGAGCCGGGGCATCGACACGTCGAGCACCGCGCAGTCGGGGCGCACGGCCTCGGCCCGCACTACCGCCTCCTCGCCGTCGCCCGCCTCGCCCACCACCTCATGGCCTGCGGCCTCGACCGCTCGGCGCAGGGCCTCGCGCAGGACGGTGTGGTCGTCGGCCAACAGCAGCCGCAGCGGCCGGCGCGGCCTCACGACGGCTCCACCCGGCACCGCACGGTCGTCCCCCGGCCCGGCGCCGACTCGATCTCCAGCGCGCCGCCCGCGGCCTCGGCCCGTTCCCGCATCCCGATCAGCCCGTAGTGCCCGGCCGCCGGGGGCCGCGGGGGCAGGCCCACGCCGTCGTCGCGCACCTCGACGAAGCCGCCCTCCACCCGCACCGACACGGCGCTGGCCCGGGCGTGGCGCTCGGCGTTGACCACCGCCTCCTGGGCGATGCGCACCAGCTCGGGCCCGGCTTGTCCGGCCGAGAACGACACGGCCAGCCCCGACCGCCGGGCCACCCGGGCCAGGAAGTCGGCCAGGTCGAGGTCGTCGACCGTGTCGGCCCGCAGCCCGGCCAGCGTGTCCCGCAGCCCGCGCACGATGTCGGCCACCGCGGCCCGCAGCTCGGCCCGGTCGGCGCCGCTGTCGATCAGGAACCCAAGACCCGACAGGTCCTGGCCCAACTGGTCGTGCAGATCGCGGGCGATGCGCAGGCGCTCGTCGTGCACGGCCCGGGCCTCGAGCCGACGGGCGTAGGCGGCCACCACCGCCAGCAGCAACAGCTCGGTGAGCCAGGCCGCGGCGGCGGTCGACGGGCCCAGGCGGGCGACCACCGCGGCGGTCGCCACCGACAGCCCGGCCGCGGGCAGAAAGCCCCGGCCCAGTCCCAACGCCAGCACGGGCGGGAGGACGCAGGGCAACAGCGGCGACGTCCACCCGCCCGACAGCGCGCACACCACGGCGGGCACCAGGGCCCCGGCCGCCGGCAGGCGACGGGGGAGGGTGCCGTGGAGCAGGGTGAGGGCGAGCAGGGCCGCCGCGCCGGGAACCACGCCGGGCCGGTGGGCCTGCGGGGCGGCCAGCAGCAGCGAGCAGGCCAGCGCCCCCCAGCGGGCCGCGGCCACCACCCGGTCGGCCCCGGCGGCCAGGCTCAACGCAGGGCGTCCATGATCGAGATGGCCGCCGGGCCGAGCAGCACCACCAGGATGGGCGGGAAGATGAACCCGACCAAGGGGAAGAGGATCTTGATCGGCATCTTCCCCGCCTTCTCCCTGGCCCACTGCCGGCGCCGGGCCCGCAGCTCGTGGGCCTGCGCGTGCAGCACCCGGCCGATCGGCATGCCGAGCACGTCGGCCTGGGTCAGGGCCAGCACGAAGTTCGACAGCTCGGGCACGTCGACCCGCCGCTTCATGGCGTGCAGCGCGTCATGGCGGGACGTGCCCAGCTCCATCTCCCGCAAGGCCCGGCGGATCTCGTCGGCCAAGGGGCCGTCGCAGTTGCGGGCGGCCAGGTCGAGGGCCCCGTCGAAGCCGAGCCCGGCCTCGACCGAGATGGCCAGCAGGTCGAGCACGTCGGGCAGGTCCCGCCGGACCAGGCCCTGCCGCTCGCGGGCCGCCTGCTCCACCCAGGCCTTGGGCCCGAGCACGCCGCAGCCGGGGAGCAGCAGCATGAGCACGGTCGACATGCCCGCCGACGGCCGGGCCGCGGCCACGAAGACAAGGGCCAGGGCCAGGCCCGCCAGGCCCAGCACCACTTGCAGGGTGGCCACCTCCTCGGCCGCCAGGGCCCGGCCCCGTCCGGCCGTCTCCAGCCGACCCGCCAGCCGGTCCACGTAGGCCGAAGGCACCAGGGGGGCCACCCGCCTGCGCAGCCCGTCGAGCGGCCGGGTGGGCGGCATTTCGGCCAGGCCCACCTCCACCAGGTAGGCGGCCACCGGATACCGACGCCGGCCCGCCAGCACCAGGACCAGACCGGCCGCCATGCACACGAGTCCGAGCAACAGCGTCATGTCACACCTCGATCCGGACCAGGCGGCGGATGATGAGCACGCCCACGGCCACCGACCCGGCCGCGCCGAGCAGCACGGCCAGGCCCCAGCCGTGCAGCAGGGGCGAGAGGTAGCCGGGGTTGAGCACCCGGATGGCCAGCACCAGCACGACCGGCAGCGCGCCCAGGACCCACGCCGACAGCCGGCCCTCGGCCGTGAGCACCCGCACCTCCCGGCGCACCTCGTCCCGGGCCCGCATGAAGTCGGCCAGCGTGTAGAGCAGGTCGGCCAGCTTCCCGCCTACCTCCTGCTGCACCCGGATGGCCTGCACCACCCAGCGCACGTCGGGCACGTCGACCCGATCAGCCATGGCCGACAGGGCGTCGACCACCGGCGTCCCCAACTGCGTCTCGCGCACCACCCGGGCCAGCTCCTCGCCCAACGGGCCGCCCGCCTCCTCGCACAGCAGTTGCAGCGAGCGCAAGAAGGTGTGGCCCGCCGACAGGCTCCCGGCCACCACCGACAGGGCGTCGGGCAGTTGCGCCTCGATGGCCCGACGCCG
>DASYMT010000333.1:0-2552 GCA_036008925.1 Acidimicrobiales bacterium
AGGTAGTCGTTGGCGTCGCCGTCGAGGCGCAGCGTGATGCCCCGCGGCACGAACGCGCCGAAGCTCTGCCCGGCGGAGCCGGTGAGGTGCACCTGGATGGTGTCGTCCGGGAGGCCCTCGCCCTTGTAGCGCTTGGTCACCTCGTGGCCCAGCATCGTGCCGATCGTGCGGTTGACGTTGCGGACGGGGAGGTCGATCTGCACGGGCTGGCCGCTCTCGAGCGCCGGCGCCGCGAGCCGGATGAGCTCGTTGTCGAGGGCGCGGTCGAGCCCGTGGTCCTGGGTCCCCGTGCAGTGCAGGTCCTGCGCGAAGGGCGACGTCGGCTGGTGGAGGATCGGCGTGAGGTCGAGCCCGCGGGCCTTCCAGTGGTCGACGGCGGCGCGGGTGTCGAGCGCCTCCACGTGGCCGATGGCCTCGGCCATCGTGCGGAACCCCAGCGCGGCGAGGTGCTCGCGCACCTCCTCGGCGATGAACTCGAAGAACGTCTCGACGAACTCGGGCCGGCCGTTGAAGCGGGCCCGGAGCTCGGGGTTCTGCGTGGCCACGCCCACCGGGCACGTGTCGAGGTGGCAGACCCGCATCATGATGCAGCCCGACACCACCAGGGGGGCGGTGGCGAAGCCGAACTCCTCGGCACCGAGCAGCGCGGCGATGACGACGTCCCGGCCGGTCTTCATCTGGCCGTCGGTCTGGACGACGATCCGGTCGCGCAGGCCGTTGAGCAGGAGCGTCTGCTGCGTCTCGGCCAGGCCCAGCTCCCAGGGCGCGCCGGCGTGCTTGAGGGAGTTGAGCGGGCTGGCGCCCGTGCCCCCGTCGTGGCCGGAGATGAGGACCACGTCGGCCTTGGCCTTCGACACGCCGGCCGCGACCGTGCCCACCCCGATCTCGGCCACGAGCTTCACGTGGACGCGGGCCGCGGGGTTGGCGTTCTTCAGGTCGTGGATGAGCTGCTTGAGGTCCTCGATGGAGTAGATGTCGTGGTGGGGCGGGGGCGAGATGAGCCCCACGCCGGGCGTGGAGTACCGGGTCTTGGCGATCCACGGGTACACCTTGCCGCCGGGGAGCTGGCCGCCCTCGCCGGGCTTGGCGCCCTGGGCCATCTTGATCTGCAGGTCGTCGGCGTTGGTCAGGTACTCCGACGTCACGCCGAAGCGGCCCGACGCCACCTGCTTGACCGCGCTGCGCCGGGCCGGGTCGTGGAGGCGCTCCGGGTCCTCGCCGCCCTCGCCGGTGTTGGACCGCCCGCCGATGCGGTTCATCGCGATGGCCAGGGTCTGGTGGGCCTCCATCGAGATGGAGCCGTAGCTCATGGCCCCCGTGGAGAACCGGGCGATGATGGCCGAGGCCGGCTCGACCTCCTCGATGGGCACCGCGGGCCGCTGGTCGTCGCGCAGGGTGAACAGGCCCCGCAGGGTGGCCAGCTGGCGGGACTGGTCGTCGACCCGGCCCGTGTACTCCTTGAACACGTCGTAGCGCTTGGTGCGGGTGGCGTGCTGCAGCTTGAAGACCGTCTCCGGGTTGAACAGGTGGTGCTCGCCCTCCCGGCGCCACTGGTACTCACCGCCGGCCCAGAGGTCCCGGTGGGCGACCTCCTCCGGGCGCTCGAGGTAGGCGAACCGGTGACGGGCGGCCACCTCCTCGGCGAGCACGTCGAGGCCGACGCCGCCGAGACGGCTGGACGTGCCCGTGAGGTACTCGTCGACCAGCTCCTGGGACAGGCCGATGGCCTCGAACACCTGGGTGCCCGTGTACGACGCCACCGTGGAGATGCCCATCTTCGACATGATCTTGAGGACGCCCTTGGAGCTGCCCTTGACGAAGTTGCGCACCGCCTTGTGCTTCGTGAGCCCGGTGAGGACGCCCTGGTCGACGAGGTCCTCGATGGTCTCGAAGGCGAGGTAGGGGTTGATGGCCGCTGCGCCATAGCCGAGCAGCAGCGCCATGTGGTGCACCTCGCGGGCGTCGCCGCACTCCACCAGGAGGCCGACCCGGGTGCGGGTCTTCTCGCGGATGAGGTGGTGGTGGACGGCCGAGGTGAGGAGCAGCGACGGGATCGGGGCCAGCTCGGCCGAGGAGTGCCGGTCGGACAGCACGATCAGCTTGGCCCCGTCCTCCACGGCGGCGCTGACCCGCGAGCGGATGTCCTCGAGGGCCCGGCGCAGGCCCTCGCCGCCCTCCGCGACCGGGTAGAGGCCGTCGATGGCGAAGGGCTTGAAGCCCGGCATGTCGTTGTCGTCGTTGATGTAGAGGAGCTTGGCCAGCTCCTCGTTGGTGAGGATCGGCTGCGGGAGCACCACCTGACGGCACGACGGGGGGCCGGGGTGCAGCAGGTTCGACTCCGGGCCGACGGCCTTGCCCATCGACGTGACCAGCTCTTCGCGGATGGCGTCGAGCGGCGGGTTGGTCACCTGGGCGAACAGCTGCTGGAAGTAGTCGAACAGCAGCCGGGGCCGGTCCGACAGCACGGCCACGGGGGTGTCGGTGCCCATGGAGCCGATCGGCTCGGCGCCCGTGCGGGCCATCGGGCCCAGGAGGATCTTGAGCTCCTCGGT
>DASYMT010000334.1:0-3135 GCA_036008925.1 Acidimicrobiales bacterium
ACGACGCCGACCAGCCTCAGCGGGGCACCCGGCGGTGGACGGCCGACCGGGCGCGCGTCCACCTGCTCGACCGCAGTTGGAACAGCATCCCCGCCGACCCGTCGCCCGCACCCCGCATCCGGCACTTCCCCGGCATGGCGCACGACGAGCGGCTGCGCCACATGCGCGCCGCCGCGGCCGTCGCCGTCTAGGCCGACGCCAGCCCTCGTGGACGGTTCAGCCGTCGGCCGAGGTCCGCTCCCGCCAACCCGGCGGCGGGCGGCGAGGGCCGAGCGGCGCGGTGAACGCCCACAGCACGCCGAGCACGAGCCCGGCCACCGGCAGCACGGCCAGCAGCACGCTGCTCACCGCCAGCACGCCGAACACGGCGAGTTCCAGCCCGAGGAACAGGAAGAAGAAGAAGCCGGCGATGGCTGCCAGCACCGGCCGTCCGCGTGCGCTCATAGCGACCTCATCCCGGGTTGACGTCCTCGATTGCCCAGAGCTTCTTGAACACGGGCCTGCCCGCGAACAACAGCGCGCCGCCCGACAGCGCCAGCCCCGCCGCGCCGGCCGCGGCCAGCGGGTTGGACGTGGCGCTTCCCTCCACCCGCACGAACACCGACCCCTTGCAGGTGGTCACGCCCCCGTCCTTGTGGGAGCCCTTGAGCTTCAGCTTCAGGCCGACCAGCGCCTTGGGCAGGTCGTAGGCGTGCGTGCCGGTGTTGGCGTAGCGCACGCTGGAGCCGCCCCACGAGTCGATGGTGGCCGTCCCCATGGGCAAGACCACCGACACCTTGCCGCTGATGTCGCGCCGTGGCCCGGCCGAACCCACCGCGAAGCCCCGTTCGCTCCCCTGCCAGTCGACCGTGTCGGCCTGGGGGATCTTGATCACGTCGCTCTTCCTGTGCGCGGCGGACGTCTCCTGCTGCCCCGACGTGCGCCACGCCCCCGAGCCCATGCACGCGCCCGGTGGGGAGACCACGTCGGCGGCCGCGGCCACGGGGGCCAGGACGGCGAAGGCAGTACAGACACACAGCACCAGCAACCGACCGAGATGTCTCACGACCGCCCCCCTGTGTTGTCTCGACTGTACGGCGGGCCTCTGCTGCCCGCAATGACCCGCCATGGGTGTGCGTGCTATCTGGCAAAGAGGCACTACGCCCGAGATGCGTGCATGGTGAAGAGGCATGCATGGTGAAGAGGCGCGCCCGCCTCTCATCTCGCGCCGCTTAGGGTCCGGCCGTGATGAAACGGGCGGCCGTCGCATGTCTCCTGCTGCTGGCCGGCGCCTGCTCGTCGTCGGGCGGCGGACAGCAGGCCGCGACCACGTCGACCACGGTGACGCCGTCGACCACGGCCGCCGCGCCGACGACGACCACCACCGAGGGGCCGGGCACGTCGCACCTGGAGTACGTGCTCCTCGACGGGTCCATCGTCGTGTACGACATCGACAACGGGCATCGCCAGGTCGAACAGCTTCCGCTGCCCGCCACCACCAAGGGCGTGCGGGGCGTGACCGCCCACCCGGCCGACCACGCCCTGTACGTCAGCTACGGCGGCGACGGCCCGCCCAACGGCAACGGCTCGGTCCTGCGCTACGACCTGGTGGCCCGGCGGGTGGTGTGGGACCGGCACTACGGCCACGGCGTGGACAGCCTGGCCGTCAGCGCCGACGGCACCGTCCTCTACGTCCCCACCGGCGAGCAGTCGACCGACGGCCTGTGGCACATCGTGCGGGCCGATACCGGCGACGAGACCGGGACGATCAAAGCCGGGCCGGGCGCCCACAACACGGTGATCGGGGCCAGCGGCCGCGTGTACCTGGGCAGCCGGGACCACGACGAGCTGCTGGTCTACGACCCGGCCGCGGACAAGGTGGTCAAGCACGTGGGGCGGCTCAAGGCCGGGGTGCGGCCCTTCGCGGTGAACGGCCGCGAGACCCTGGCCTTCACCACCGCCACCCGCTTCCTCGGCTTCCAGGTGAGCGATCTCGCCACCGGCAGGGTCCTCCACACCCTCACGTTCGCCGGGTTCTCGTACGACCCCAAGCGGTTCGCCCCCTCGGCACCCAGCCACGGCCTCACCCTGTCGCCCGACGAGCGCGAGGTCTACGTGGTCGACGGGCCCAACAGCGTGGTCCACGTGTTCGACGTCACCGGCCTGCCCGCCGCCGCCCCCCGGCCGGTGGCCGACATCCGCCTGGTCCACCCGTTCGCCGGCACCTCGAAGCCGTGCGCGTACGACTGCGCGCGTGACGGTTGGGTCCAGCACAGCCGGGACGGGCGCTACGTCTACGTGGGCGACTCAGGCGACGTGATCGACACCGCCACCAAAAAGGTCGCCGCCTATCTGCCCGCCCTCAACAACACGCGCAAGTGCCTGGAGATCGACTGGCGGGGCGGCGTGCCCGTCTTCACGACGACGCGCCACGGGCTGGGATACGTCGGACGGTGAAGCCCACGGCCACGACGGCCACGATGTAGAGCTCGACCACGCCTGCGAACAGGTCCGGGCGGCCGACCGCCTCGGCCACGCCGGGCTCGGGGCCGAAGGGCAGGCCCACGGTGCGGGTCACCAGCCACAGGGCCAGCACGGCGGCGTTGCCCACCGCGCCGATCGTCAGCAGTCTCTGGGTGGGGTTGCGCCACACGGCTGCCGCCCACCAGAGCTGGGCCGCGGCGGCCGCCGCGAAGAACAGGCCGAACGCGGTGGCCTCTTTGAAGTGCGACGGGCACACGGCCAGGTGGATGAGGCCCGCCCCGGCCGACGCCCAGGCCACCCCGGCCCGTCCTCCCGGCACGGCGGCGGCCACTCGCTTTGGCGTCGGCCGCCACTCGGCCGCGTCGTACCGCTTGAACCCCAAGATGATGGCCACCGGGGCGACCACGATGGCGGCCACCGCCAGCAGGTGCCAGAAGTGCTCAGGCACGAGCGCAGGAGCAGGGGTCCCCGCTCGCCTTGCGCTCGCGCGCGGGCGGGTACATGTGGAAGTAGATGGCCACGACCATGGGGATGGTGACGAGGGTGTTGTAGAGCAGGTGCAGCTCAGGCCGCGAGCCCGGGAACCAGTAGTGCTGGAACACGCTCACCGGCGCCTTGGCCCCCCACCAGTTGTGATGGGTCTGAGCCTGGATGAGCAGGAACTGGTGCTCG
>DASYMT010000335.1:0-5481 GCA_036008925.1 Acidimicrobiales bacterium
CCGACCAGCGGGCCGACCTGGGGCACCTGCACCCGCTCGGGCCCGCCCAGCCCGTCCCGCAGTCCAGCCGCCAGCGACGACGCCACGAGCGTCAGCCGCGAGTAGGCCGCGTCGTCCAACAACGACAACACGGCCAGCCCCGCCGCAGTGGCCAGCGGGTTCCCCGACAGTGTTCCGGCTTGGTACACAGGCCCCACCGGCGCCAGCACCTCCATCACCTCGCGCCGCCCGCCGAAGGCGGCCAGCGGCAGCCCGCCGCCCACCACCTTGCCGAACATCCACAGGTCGGGCGTGACGCCGAACAGCCCCGACGCGCCCGAAGGCCCGACCCGGAAGCCGGTGATCACCTCGTCGAAGATCAGCAACGCGCCTGCGGCCGAGCACGCGGCCCGCAGCCCTTCGAGGAAGCCCGGCGCGGGCGGCACCACGCCCATGTTGGCGGCCACCGGCTCCACGATCACGCAGGCCACGTCGTCCCCCACCACCGGCACCTGGTTGTAGGGCACCACCAGGGTCTCGGCCACCATGCCCGGCGGGACGCCGGCCGAGTCGGGCAGCCCGAGGGTGGCCATACCCGTGCCCCCGCCCGCCAGCAGCCCGTCCGAATGGCCGTGGTAGCACCCGGCGAACTTGACCACCCGCGACCGGCCGGTGAAGCCCCGGGCCGCCCGGATGGCCGACATGCCCGCCTCGGTCCCGCTCGACACCAGCCGCACCAGGTCGCAGCCCGGCACCCGGTCCCTGATGGCCTCGGCCAGCAGCACCTCGCGCTCGGTGGGCGCCCCGAAGGTGGTCCCCTCGGCCGCCGCCTGTTGCACCGCTTCGACGACCACGGGGTGGGCGTGCCCCAGGATCGAAGCCCCGTACGACTGCACATAGTCGATGTACGACCGGCCCTCCACGTCCCACACGCGCGACCCCGAGGCCCGGGACACGAAGTACGGCGTTCCCCCCACCGAGCCGAAGGCCCGCACCGGCGAGTTCACCCCGCCCGGGGTCACCTCCGAAGCGCGCTTGAACAACTCCTCATTCGACATCCGCTCAGCCATGCAGCGACTCGGCCAGCTCGCGGGCGAAGTAGGTGAGGATGAAGTCGGCCCCGGCCCGCTTGATGGCGGTGAGGTGCTCCAGCGCCACTGCGGGCCCGTCGATCCAGCCCAGCGAGGCCGCCGCCTTCACCATGGCGTACTCGCCGCTCACGTGATAGGCGGCCACCGGCAGGTCGACCGACGACGCCACCGCGGCCAGCACGTCGAGATAGGCCAGCGCGGGCTTGACCATCACCATGTCGGCGCCCTCTTCCACGTCGGCCGCCACCTCGGCCATGGCCTCCCGGAAGTTGCGGGGGTCCTGCTGGTAGCCCTTGCGGTCGCCGCCGCCTGCGATCGACACGTCGACCGCGTCCCGGAACGGGCCGTACAGGGCCGACGCGTACTTGGCCGCGTAGGCCAGGATCGCCGTGTCCGGGAAGCCGCCGCCGTCGAGGGCGAAGCGGATGGCCGCCACCTGCCCGTCCATCATCCCGCTCGGCGCCACCACGTCGGCTCCCGCCGCGGCCTGGGCCATGGCCACCCGCGCGTACAGGTCGAGGGTGGCGTCGTTGTCGGGCTCGCCCCGGGCGTCGAGCACGCCGCAGTGGCCGTGGTCGGTGTACTCGTCCAGGCACAGGTCGGCCATCAGCACGAGCCGGTCGCCCACCTCGTCCCGCAGGTCCCGCAGCGCCACCTGCACGATGCCGTCCGGGTCCCACGCCTGCGACCCCTCGGCGTCCTTCATGCCCGGCACCCCGAACAGGATCACCCCCGGCACGCCCAGCTCGGCCAGCTCCCGCACCTCTTTGCGCAGCGACTCGCGGGTGTGCTGGACCACGCCGGGCAGCGAGGCGATGGGGGCGGGCGAGTCGATCCCCTCCCGCACGAACAGTGGGGCCACCACGTCGTCCACGGTCAGCCGGGTCTCGGCCACCATGCGGCGCAAAGCAGGCGTGCGACGGAGCCGGCGCAGCCGCCGGGCGGGGAAGGTCACCGTCCCAGCCTACGGCGCACGGCGTCGATAAGACCCTCGGCCGTGTGCTCCTCGGCCACTGCGTCGACGGTCAGTCCCGCCTCCTCGGCCGTGCGCGCGGTGACCGGCCCGATGCACACCACCACCGGCGGCACGGGCAGGCCCAGGGCCAGGAAGTTGGCCACCGTGGACGAGGAGGCGAAGGTGATGGCGTCGGCCTGGACCGGGCCGGCCGGCGGCGGGGCGGGCACCGTGCGATAGGCCTCCACCACGTCGACCTCCCAACCCCTCTCCCGCAAGCCGACGGGCAGCACGTCGCGCGCCACCGCCGCTTGCGGCAGGAGCACCCGTCCCGGCCCGTTCGGAAACATCTCCAACACCCCCTCGGAGACAGAGGTCGAAGGCATCAGGTCGGGCGCCAACAGCCGAGCCCGCAACGCGTCGGCCGTGCCCGGGCCGATGGCCGCGATGCGGGCAGAGCCGAACCGGCGGGCGTCCCCCACCAAAGGCAGGAACCGGTCCACCGTGTTGGCCGAGGTGAAGACCACCCAGTCGTACTCGCCCACCCGGGCCGCAGCGTCGGCCAGCGCGGCCCCGCCGTCGGACGCGTCGGCGATGGCGATGGCGGCCACTTCCACCACCTGCGCGCCCAGTACCCGCAGCCCGGCCGACAGCGACGATGCCTGCTCTCGGGCCCGCGTCACCACCACCCGCACGCCGAACAGGGGCCGGTCCTCGAACCAGCGCAGGTCGAGGGCGGCCACCTTGCCGATGACGATGGTGGCGGGCGGCTCCAACGCCGCCGCGGGCAACTGCGACAAGGTCGTGCGCACCGTCGACTGCTCAGGCCGCGTGCCCCACCGCACCGCGCACACCGGCGTGTCGGGCGCCAGCCCGCCCGCCAGCAGCGCGGCCGCGATCTCGGCCCGGTGGGCCACGCCCATGAGCACGATGATGGTGTCGCCCGAGCGGGCCAGGGCCCCCCAGTCCGTGTCGTGCTCGGGCTCGTGCCTGCTGTGCCCGGTGACCACGGTGAACGAGGTGGACAACCCCCGGTGGGTGACGGGCACCCCCGCGTAGGCGGGCACGGCCACCGCCGACGTGATGCCCGGCACCACCTCGAACCGCACCCCGGCGGCGGCCAGCGCCTGGGCCTCCTCGCCCCCCCGGCCGAACACGAACGGGTCGCCCCCCTTCAGCCGCACCACCGCAAGGCCCGCCCCGCCTCGGGCAACCAGCAGCGCGTTGATGGCCTCCTGGTCGACGGGGCCGCCGGGCCGCTTGCCCACATCGATGCGCTCGGCCGTCGTGGGGGCCAGGTCCAAGAGCGACGGCTCGGCCAGGCGGTCGTGCACCACCACGTCGGCCCGGGCCAGCAGCTCGGCCGCCCGCACGGTGAGCAGGCCGGGGTCGCCAGGCCCCGCCCCCACCAGGTACACGCATCCCGGCCCCGGCGTCGGGAGGACGGGGTGGTCGCCGGGCGCCACTAGGTCGTCCAGTCCGGTGTGAGGGCGAGCAGGTGACGGGCCACCTCAGCCCCTAACGCGACTCCGTCGGCCCCCGACCGGGTCTCCCGCAGCACAGACCGTCCGTCCAACGACGCCACCAGGCCCGTGATCGACACCTCGCCGCCGCCCGTCGCCACCGCGTACGCGCCCACCGGGAGGTCGCACCCGCCTCCCAGCTCGGCCAGGAAGGAACGCTCGGCCTCCACCGCCCGGCGGGTGTCGGCGTCGTCGATGGCGGCCAGAGCGGCCAACGTGTCGGCGTCGTCGGCCCGGCACTCGACCGCCAACGCGCCTTGGGCCACCTGCGGGAGCATCACATCAGGCCCGAGCACCTCGGCCATGCGGTCCTCGTAGCCCAGCCGCTCCAAGGCCGCGGCCGCCATCACCACCGCGTCGAACCCCGCGGCCTTGGCCAGGCGGGTGTCGATGTTCCCGCGCAGGTCGGCGAAGGTCAGGTCGGGCCGCAACCAGGCCAACTGGGCCCGCCGGCGCACCGAGCCCGTGGCCACGCGGGCGCCCGCGGGCAGGGCGGCCAACGTCGAGCCCACCAGGCAGTCGAACGGGTTCCCCCGGGCCGGGAAGGCCCCGATGACAAGGCCCGAGTCAGACCCCGACGGCAGGTCCTTGGCCGAGTGCACGGCGATGTCGGCTCGACCGTCCAAGACCGCGGCCTGCACCTCTTTGACGAACACGCCCTGGCCGCCGATCTCGTGGATGGGCACGTCGCTGCGCCGGTCGCCGGTCGTCTCGACCACCACCGCCGACCCGCCGCCCGGCCCGTCCAGCGCGCCCAGCGCGTCCAGCACGAACGAGGTCTGCCACCGGGCCAGGGCACTGCCCCGGGTCGCGGCGCGCATGGCTAGAGGTCGAACAGGGCCCGCAGCGCCTCGGCCAGCCGGTCGCCCTTGGCCGACCCGGCCGACTCCTTCACCACCACGGTGGGGTCGTGCAGCAGCTTCTGGATGATGCCCCGGGTCACGGCCTCCACCGCCTCCCGCTGCTCCTCAGACAGCCCGTCGAGCTTGGACCGGAACCGCTCCAGCTCGCCCGTGCGCACCGACTCGGCCCGCTCCCGCAAAGCGACGATCAGCGGCGCCAGCTCGCGGGCGGTGGCCGAGGCCAGGAACCGCTCGGACTCGGCGTCGATGATCTCGTCCACCTTGGCGATCTCGCGCCTGCGGCCCTCCAGGCCCTGCTCGGCGAAGACCTTGAGGTCGTCCATGTCGAGCAGGGTGACGCCGGGCAGCGCGGCCACGCCGGGGTCCACGTCCCGGGGCACGGCCACGTCGACGATCAGCAGCGGCCGACCGGCCCGTCCCTCCATCACCGGGGCCAGGTCACCCACCTCGACCAGCACCGAGGAGGCACCCGTCGAGGTCAGCACCACGTCCACCTCGGCCAGCGCGGCGGCCAGTTCGCCCAGGTGCACGGCCCGTCCCCCAACCCGGTCGGCCAGGCCCACGGCCCGGTCCCACGTGCGGTTGGCGACGAGCACATCGGCCACGCCCTTGGACGACAGCGCGCCCACCATGCCCTCGCCCATGTCGCCCGCGCCGAGCACCAGCATCCGCGCCCCCGACAGCGACCCCAGCTTCTTCTCGGCCATGGCCACCGCGGCCTGCGACACCGATGTGGTGCCCCGCCCGATGGCCGTCTCCGAGCGGGCCCGCTTGCCCACCTCCACCGCATGCCGGAACAGCACCCCGAGCACGGCCCCGGCCGCGCCCTCGGCCCGGGCCTGCTCCCAGGCGTCGCGCACCTGCCCGAGGATCTCGCTCTCGCCCAGCACGGCCGAGTCGAGCCCGGAGGCCACCCGGAACAGGTGCCGCACGGCGCTGTCCTCGTAATAGGAGTAGAGGTGATCGCTGAAGTCCTCGGGGGCGGTGAAGCCCAGCCGGGCCAGGAACTCCCGCACCTCGCCCAGGGCGGTATGGAAGCGCTCGGCCACCACGTAGATCTCGGTGCGCAT
>DASYMT010000336.1:0-1661 GCA_036008925.1 Acidimicrobiales bacterium
CGCATCTCGGGCGAGGCCGACCTGGGCGCGGGGATCGCCACCCGGGACGGCTTCGTCGCCTCCTTTGGCAGCCCGCCGCCCTTCGCCCGGGTGGCCTCGCTGGTGCGCACCGTGGTGGCCGAGGCGGGCGGACCCCGGACCACCGAGGCGTCGAGCCGGTTCGTGGCGGGCGCGGTGGTGCGGGCCAGCGACGGGCACGCGGTGGCGGCCGTGCTGGTGTGGCAGCCCACCACGGTGGTGGCCGACACCCGCGAGGAGCTGTACCGCATCCTCTTCCTCATCGCCCTGGTCGGCACGCTTCTGGCGCTGGCCCTGGCCGCGCTGGTGGGCAACCGGGTGGGCGCCGGGCTGCGCAGGCTGACGGTGGCGGCCGAGGGCATCCAGGCGGGCGACTTCGAGACCCGGGCCGGCATCGAGGCCGACGACGAGGTGGGCGTGCTGGGGGCGGCCTTCGACTCCATGGCCCTGTCCATCCAGGACAAGACGGTCGAGCTGCAAGAGGCCCGCAACCGGCTGGAGGCGGTGGTGGCGGGCATGGGCGAGGCCCTGGTGGCCACCGACGCCGACGGCCGCATCACCGACTTCAACCGCTCGGCCGAGGAGCTGTTCGGCGTGGGCGCGGCCGACGTGCGGGGCATGCCCGTCGACGAGGTGCTGTCGGTCAGGGCCGACGACGGCTCGTCGGTGGCGGGCCGCCTGCGCAAGCCGTCGCCCCGGCGGTGGAGCCTTGAGGGGACCCTCACGACCAACGAGGGCGAGCACATCCCTGTGGCCCTGTCGGCGGGACCGCTGCGGGGGCTGGACGACGAGCTGGTCGGCACGGTGTACGTGGTGCGGGACCTGCGCCGCGAGCGCGAGGTCGAGCGCATGAAGACCGAGTTCCTCTCCCGCATCGGCCACGAGCTGCGTACCCCGCTCACCGGCATCACCGGCTACGCCGAGCTGCTCACCCGCAAGGAGGTGCCGCCCGAGCGGGCCCGGCAGTGGTACGAGGAGATCCTCAAGCAGTCGCGGGCGCTGCTGCGGATCGTGCAGATGCTCGAGTTCTTCGCGTCGACGGGCGCGGGGCGGGTCATGCTGCGGCCCGCGCCGGTCGCCCTCCGCCACGTCATCGACGACGTCATCGCCCGCCACCAGCCCAAGGCCCCGAACCACGTCCTGGCCCGGCGGGTGAAGCGGGGCGTGCCCAAGATCGTGGCCGACGAGCGCTGGCTCACCCAGTCGATCGAGGAGCTGGTCGACAACGCCCTGAAGTTCTCGCCCGACGGCGGCCGCATCACCATCACCGCGGCCCTGGCCGACGACGGCCGGGTCGAGATCACGGTGGCCGACAGGGGCAAGGGAATGACCGCCGAGGAGCAGGAAAGGGCCTTTGCCGAGTTCGTCCAGGGCGATACGTCCGATACGCGGCAATTCGGGGGGCTCGGACTGGGCTTGAGCCTGGTACAACGGGTAGCGGAGGCGCACGGGGGGACCGTCGCCTGCGTGTCCGCTCCGGGGAAAGGGTCAATGTTCTCGATCCTCCTCCCCATCCTGCCGATAGAAGAATGACGATGAAGCGCTCGCCGGCTTTCGCCCTGGCTGTCGCCGTCGGGCTGCCGCTGCTCGCCAGTTGCAGCCGCGATGCGATCCGCGTCGGCGAGGCGCGCCTGGAGCCCCAC
>DASYMT010000337.1:0-5914 GCA_036008925.1 Acidimicrobiales bacterium
GAGGGGGGCAGGCCGTTCAAGAAGCATTGGGAGTCGCTCGACTTCCTGCGCGACGCGGGCCTGCCCGTGAACCCCGAGATCGCCCGGCTCGACACGCTCGACGAGGTCCACGCCTACTGCCAGGGGTGGGAGGCCAAGCGCCACGACCTGCCCTACGAGATCGACGGCGTGGTCGTGAAGGTGGACGACCTGGCCCAGCGCCAGGAGTTGGGCTTCACCAGCAAGGCGCCCCGGTGGGCCATTGCCTACAAGTTCCCGCCCGAGGTGAAGGAGACCCTCCTCAAGTCGATCATGGTGTCGATCGGGCGGACCGGGAAGGCCACGCCCTTCGCCCAGTTGGAGCCCGTGGTGGTGAGCGGGTCCACCGTGCAACTGGCCACCTTGCACAATGAGGACCAGGTCCGCATCAAGCGCCTGCACCCGGGCGACAACGTGCTGGTGCGCAAGGCGGGCGACGTGATCCCCGAGGTGGTCGGCCGGGTCGACGCCAAGAGCCCCGAGCACGACGAGGACTGGCGCTTTCCCACGACCTGCCCGGTGTGCGGCGGCCCCCTCGTGCGGCTGGAGGGCGAGTCCGACACCTTCTGCACCAACGCCGACTGCCCGGCTCAGGTGGCGGGCCGCATCATCCACTTCGCCTCCCGCGGCGCCATGGACATCGAGGGCTTCGGGGAGCAGCGGGCCTACCTCTTCACGCAGCAGGGCCTGCTCACCGACGTGGGCGACATCTACGCGCTCACCGCCGAGCACCTCCAGGGCATCGAGGGGTTTGCCGAGATCAGCATCCGCAACCTGCTCAACGCCATCGAGGCGTCGAAGGCCAAGCCGCTCGGCAGCCTGCTGGTGGGCCTCAACATCCGCCATCTGGGGTGGACGGGCTCGCACGTGCTGGCCCGCGCCTTCGGGCACCTCGACCGCATCATGGCCGCGTCGCCCGAGGAGATCGCAGACGTGGAGGGCATCGGCCCCACCATCGCGGCCAGCGTGCACCGCTTCTTCGAGTCGGACCACAACCGCAAGGTGGTCGACAAGCTCCGGGCCGCGGGCGTGAACTTCGAGGGGCCTGCGGCGCCGACCGAGCCGCAGCGACTGGCGGGCATGTCGATCGTGGTCACCGGCACGCTGGAGTCGATGAGCCGGGAGCGGGCCGAGGAGGCCGTCAAGGCGCGGGGCGGCAAGTCGCCCGGCAGCGTGTCGAAGAAGACGACGGCGGTGGTGGCGGGCGCCGACCCGGGCATGGCCAAGTACAACAAGGCCCAGGAGCTGGGCGTGCCCATCTTGAACGACGAGCAGTTCGTGCACCTTTTGGAGACGGGAGAGTTGCCCAGTGGCGAATAAAGCGGCGGTCGGCCGACAGGGGCCGGCGTTCGACATGGCGGTGGAGCGGGGCAAGGTGCGCGAGTTCGCCCGGGCCACCAAGTCCGACGCGGCCGAGTACCTCGAGGACCCTCAGCCGCCCATCCCGCCCACCTTCCTCACCACCTCGACCTTCTGGCAGCCGCCCGAGGCGGCCGAGCTGTGGCGGGTGATCGACATCGACCTGCGCAGGCTGCTGCACGGCGAGCAGGAGTACGTCTTCCCCGACGGGCCGCCCAGGGCGGGCATGCAGTTGACGGCCCAGACGCGGGTCGAGTCGGTGTTCGAGAAGGAGGGCAAGCGGGGCGGGGCCATGACCTTCGTCGTCACCGTCACCGACTTCATCGACCCGGACGGCACGCTGGTCGCGCAGGCCCGGTCGACCGCCATCGAGACGGGGAGGGCGCCCGCATGACGCGCTCGTTGGCGGCTGGAGACGTACTGCCCGAGCGGGCGTTCGGCCCGCTGACCCGCACCGACTTCGTGCGCTACCAAGGCGCGTCGGGCGACTTCAACCCCATCCACCACGACGAGGGCTTCGCCCAGTCGGCCGGGTTCCCCACCGTGTTCAGCGTGGGCATGCTCCAGGCCGGGCTGCTGGCGACCTACTGCACCGACCAGTTCGGGCCCGAGAACGTGCGCCGCTTCAAGGTCCAGTTCCGCGAGCAGGTCTGGCCCGACGACGTGCTCACCTGCCGGGCCACGGTGGCCCGGGTGGAGGACGGGCTCGTGCACCTCGACCTGGTCGTCACCCGGCAGACGGGCGGCACCGCGGTGGTGGGCGAGGCGTCGTTCTCGGTGTCCTCCGTCGTGGGCGACTAGTGCAACTCGTAGCACCACGAGTAGGTCGTCGCTGAGCCCTCGCCCTCGCTGACGGGCCAGTAGCGCACCACCGCGCAGTGCCGGCCGGGGGTGAAGGAGGTGAACTCCTTGTTGGGCCCCGGCGTGAACGACACCCGGTTGCCGCCGGTCTGGATCTGGTCGACCTGGTCGTCGGGGATGGGCTTGCCGTCGAG
Organism: Acidimicrobiales bacterium; assembly: GCA_036008925.1. Classification (GTDB taxonomy): domain Bacteria; phylum Actinomycetota; class Acidimicrobiia; order Acidimicrobiales; family JAUTXP01; genus DASYMT01. The sequence continues at coordinate 2,373 of DASYMT010000337.1, forward strand.
GAGCAAGGTGCCGTCGAAGTCGGCGGCCAGTTCGGCGAACACGGTGGTCTGGCGCACCTCCTTGGTGTTCTCGCTGGGCGACACCGCCACCACCGCCGGGGGCCGGTCCGGGGGGGCCGGGTCGGGGGCGGTGAGGAAGGCGGCGACGAAGGCCACGGCCGCCACGGCGAGGGCCAGCCCGTAGAGGAGCCGGCGGCGGGTGCGGGTCAGTCTCGGGCTCATTGGTCGGGCAGCTCCGTCCGGGGGAAGAGGGGCAGGCTCACGGCCAGCAGCGCCACCACCGCGCCGGCCAGGACGAACTCGAGCAGGCGCAGCACCACGGGGATGCCGGGGGCGGCCACCGCCGCGAACAGGCCGGTCAGCTCCCACAGCAGCAGGGCGAACCAGGCTCCGGCCCGGCGGCGCATGAGCAGGACGCAGAACGGGAGCTTCACGGCCAGGCACCCGATGAAGAAGGGGGCCGATCGCGTCCCCCGGAAGGCCAGCACGGTGGACAGGGCCACCGTCTCGAGCGCGGCCAGCCCGGCCCCGGCCGGGATCACCCACTCCCGCCCCACCCCACCCACTCCCGCCCCGCCCGCGCCCGTCATCCCGGGTTCTCCTCCACCAGCCTGCGGGACAGCCGGCGGTTGAGGACCTCGATGCGGGTGCGCAGCTCGGAGTCGGGCAGGCCGTCGCGGGCCGCCTCCATGACCTTCCACACCCGGGGGTACACGATCCCCTCCAGGTCGTTGGCCAGCCGTTGGGGCAGTTCCCCCATCCCCAGCCGCAGCAAGATGGCCCGCAGGGGGTGGGCCAGCATCTGGGGGACGGCGTCGTCGGTGGCCCGCGACTCGTCCTCCAGACGCTCGATCACCCGCTCCAACTCGGGCGGGTCCCAGAGCGATCCGTCGCGGATGAACTCCTCCAGCTCATCCAGCAGGGCGGGGCGCACGATCATCATCATGTCCCACCGGTCCCGGTAGCCTCGAACCAATGGCCATGGGGAGAATCGCCGACCATGTCGGTCGCGTCCTCGGCGGCCGGTACCGCCTCTTGGCGCCCATCGGGACGGGCGGTTCGGCCCACGTGTACCTGGCCGAGGACTCGACCCTGCGCCGCCGCGTGGCGGTCAAGGTCCTGCACGCGGCCCTGGCCGACGACGAGTCCTTCCTGCGCCGGTTCCGGGCCGAGGCCCAGGCCGCGGCCGCCCTCAACCACCCCAACGTGATGCGGGTGTTCGACTGGGGCGAGGCCGAGGACGGGCCCTACCTGGTGCTCGAGCACCTGGGCGGCGGCTCCCTGCGCGACGTGCTCGACTCCGGCCAGCGCCTCACCCCGGCCCAGGCCGCCCACGTCGGCGTCCAGGCCGCCCGGGCCCTCGACTACGCCCACCGCCGGGGCCTGGTCCACCGCGACATCAAGCCCGCCAACCTCCTCTTCGACGACGAGGGCCGGCTCTGCATCGCCGACTTCGGCGTGGCCCGGGCCCTGGCCGAGGCCACCTGGACCGAGCCCGAAGGCGCCCTGGTCGGCACCGCCCGCTACGCCGCCCCCGAGCAGGCCAAAGGCGGCTCGGTCGACGGCCGGGCCGACGTGTACGCCCTCGGCCTCGTGCTCATCGAGTCGACCACCGGCACCGTCCCCTTCATGGCCGACACCACCATCGCCACCCTCATGGCCCGGGTCGACACGCCGGTCACCGCTCCCGCCGAACTCGGCCCGCTTGGCCCCGTGGTCGAGGCCATGGGCCTGCCCCAGGCCGGCGCCCGGCCCGACGCGGCCGAGGTGGCCCGCAAGCTCGAATCGGTGGCCCGCTCGCTGCCCGACCCCGCCCCCCTCGACCTGGTCGGACCGGCCGGCGCGCCCACGCCCGACGACCTCACCGAGGTGCGCAAGGGCGCCAAGCCCTATGACCGCGAGTCGGACGGGGCCGACCCCACCGGCTTCGCCCCGCTCGGCCCCGTCCCCGCGGGCCGACGGCGCCGGCGCTGGCTCGTCGTCCTGGCCGTCGTGCTCGGCCTGCTCCTGTCGGCGGGCATCGGGTATGGCGCGGTGCAGGTCTTCACGCCCACCCACCCGGTGCCCAAGCTGACGGGCGCGGCCCTCGCCGATGCGAGGCGGGAGACGGCCCGTCTGCACTTCAAGCTGTCGGTGACCCGGCGGGCCGACGAGAACATCGCCCGCGACAAGGTGCTGTCGCAGGCCCCCGCGCCGGGCTCCAAGCTGAAGGAGCGCAAGTCGGTGGCGGTGGTCGTGTCGGACGGGCCGCCGCCCCGGGCCGTGCCGTCGCTGGCCGGGCTGAGCGAGGCCGACGCGGTGGCCGCCCTCAAGGCCCAGGGCTTCAACACCAACGTGGTGCAGGCGTCGTCGGAGACGGTGGCCAAGGGAACGGTGGTGGCCTGGCAGCCGCAGGGCGTGCAGGCCAAGGGGGCGACCATCACCGTCACCGTGTCGAGCGGGCCTCCCATCGTCACCATCCCCGACGTGGCCGGGCAGTCGTACGCCGACGCGGCCAAGGCGCTCACCGACGCGGGCTTCACCGTCCAGCGCAAGGACGACTACAGCGACGACGTGCCGGAGCCCGGCAAGGTCATCAGCACGTCGCCCTCGTCGGGCAGCTCGGCGGCCAAGGGCAGCAAGGTGACGGTCACCGTGTCCAAGGGCGCGAAGACGGTGACCGTGCCCGACGTGCGGGGCCAGACCATCGAGCAGGCCTCGGCCAACCTGAAGGCGGCGGGCCTCAATGTGGGCAACGTCTACGGCCCGCCCGGCGCCCGCCGGGTGATCGACACGCTGCCCAGCGCCGGGGCCCAAGTGCCCCGCGGCACCGCCGTCGACTTGTTCGCCAAGCGCTAACCCCCTCCACCTCGCGTTTCCACAGGCACTGTCCCTGTGGAAACGCGAGGTGGTCAGGCGGGGTGGTCAGGCGGGGTGGCCGGGGGGGAGGTCCCGCACCGACTGGAACCCGAGCGGGGGGTCGTCGCCCGCGCAGGCGGCGTCGCCCACATCGAGCACGAAGCCGACGTGGTCGCCCAGGTCGACCTGCTCTCGCACCCGGCCCGCGAACCATCGCTTCACGCCGTCCAGCACCGGCGCGCCCGACGGGCCGGGCTGCCACACGCATCGGCTGAACTTGTCGACCTCGTCGCCCGTCTCCGAGCCGAACAGCGCGGCCAGGCCCGACTCGGCCGCGGTGGGGAAGTGCACCACCAGGCCCTCGGCTTGTGCGGCCACCCCGTAGGTGTGATTGGCCTTGGAGATGCACACCAGGTAGCGGGGCGGCTTGATCGAGCACTGGGTCGAGAACCCGACCAGGCACCCTGATCGCTCCTGGCCGGACGCGGCGGTGACGATCACCATGGGGTAGTCGAGGTGCGACGCGATGCAGTCGAACTCGGCGGACATGGCTCAAGAGCTACCCGGTAAGGTCGCTGCCTATGGGCGCACTTGACGGGCGGGTAGCAATCATCACCGGGGCGGGCCGCGGCATCGGGCGGGAGCATGCCCTGCTGTTCGCCTCCGAGGGGGCCAAGGTGGTGGTCAACGACCTGGGCGGGGCC
>DASYMT010000338.1:0-1539 GCA_036008925.1 Acidimicrobiales bacterium
ATGTCGATGGTCCCGTGCAACTGGGCCGTCACCAGGTTGCGCACGATCGACAGGCCCAGGCTGCTGCTCCCGTCGATGGAAAAGCCCTCGGGCAGACCCCGGCCGTTGTCGCACACCTCGACCGTGACTTGGCTGCCGTCGTTGGCCAGCGACACGCCCACGTGCTGATACCCCTCCTGGGGGACCGGCCCGTCGTCCTCGGTCCCGAAGGCGTGCTCCACCGCGTTCTGGAGCAGCTCGGTGAGGGCCACGGCCAGCGGGGTGGCCACCTCGGCGGGCAACTCCCCGGCGTCGCCCGACACGTCGAAGTAGACGGGCCTGTCGTTCACCACCGCGTCCTTGGCCATGCGCACGACCTGGTCCACGATCTCGTTGAACGGCACCTGCTGGCCCGGCTCCCGAGACAGGATCTCGTGGACCAGGGCGATGGACCGGATGCGCCGCTCGGCCTCCTCCAGCGCCGTCTTGCCCTCCCCCGCGGGCAGGCGCCGGGCCTGGAGGCGCAGTAGCGACGAGATGGTCTGGAGGTTGTTCTTGACCCGGTGGTGGACCTCCCGAATGGTCTCGTCCTTGGAGACCAGCAGGCGGTCGCGGCGGCGCACGTCGGTGACGTCGCGCATGAGCACGAGGGCGCCGGTGGCCTCGCCGTGGTCGAGCAGGGGGATGCAGTGCAGCAGGACGGTGACGTCGGCGCCCGTGATCTCCTCGGTGACGGGCACCCCCTGGAAGAAGGCCTTCTGGACGGCCGTCTCCTCCACGCCCAACTCGTCGAGCCGCATCCCCTCGGTGTTCGAGTAGATGCCGGTGCGGTGCAGGGCGTTGACCGCGTTGGGCGAGGCGTACTCGACCCGGCCACGCGAGTCGAGCAACAGCACGCCGTCGCCCACTCGGGGAGCCTCCTCGTCCGGCCCCTCCTCGGCCTCGAAGGGGAACTCGCCATTGAGGATCATGCGGGCGAAGCGGTCGAAGATCTGGACGTAGACCCGCTCCAGCTCGCCCGGCCGCCGGCCCACCGCGAGCGCCGACTCGCGGGTGAGCACGGCCAACAGCTCGCCCCGCCACATGACCGGGATGCACTGGATCTTGGCCCGCTCGCCCCGGGTGGCCAGGGTGATCTCGCCCTCCACCAACTGGGCGTTGCGCCAGGCCCGTGCCACCAGCGGGCGCTCGACCTCGTCCATGACCGTTCCCACCAGGTCCTCGTGGTGCAGGGTCTGGCTGGTGGTCGGGCGCATCTGGCCGATGACGGTGAAGCGGGCGCTGTCGGGCCCTGGCGCGGGCACGAACAGCAGGAGGTCGGCGAAGCACAGGTCGGCCAACATGCCCCACGACGCCATGAGCCGCTTGAGGTGGGCATGGCCCTCGTCGGGGCCGGTGAACAGCTCGCCTTGCAGCGTCATCCGACCGGCACCGCCGTGCGCTGCCGGTTGCGGTAGGCGGCCAGCTTCTCGATGCCCGCCTGGTTGAGGAGGCCCCGCAGGCCGTCCATGCGGTGGCCCACGTCGGCCAGGCGGTGGGCGTCGGACGCGGTGGTGACGG
>DASYMT010000339.1:0-2560 GCA_036008925.1 Acidimicrobiales bacterium
CCCGACAAGATGAAATGCAGGCTCGTCGCCGGTTCGCCCTGCTCCACGAGGTACGTGCCCGCGGGCGACCAACGCGTGTCGACGTGGTCGTCGGCCAACCGCATGGTCGTCGACTCCTTGGCGAACAGCGTGAGCGCCCGGACGAAGTCGTCCGGGCCCTTGAACCTGTGGTCGCCGTCCACGAGCCAGCGACTGAGGTGGTCGAGCAGCAGCAGGCGGCTGCGGGGGAAGTGGCTGTGAAACAGTCGGGCAGGCCCGGACGGGCCGAGCACAGACTCGAAGGCCGCCGTCACGGTCCGGCTCACCGTGACGTGGTCGGGATGCCCGTACGCACCGTCGTCGCCGAAGGTGATCACGACATCGGGACGCAGCTCCCGCAGCAACCCCTCGAACACGGCCTGCAGCTCGCCGCCGGACAAGTCGGCCAACGTGCCGTCGTGGTAGTGGAGGCACCGGCTCTCCCGGACCCCCAGTACCGCGCACGCCGCCTCGAACTCCTTGGCCCGTACCTCGCCCAACGTGCGCCGGGTGGCGAGCGACGCGTCTCGGATCTGGCCCGCCTGGCCCGTCGTGGCGGACATGACGACGACGTCGGCGCCGCTCGCCGCGTAGCGGGCGAAGGACCCGCCCGCGCAGAAGACCTCGTCATCGGGATGGGCGAACAGGCCAACGATGCGCAACCCCGACTGCCCCCCTCTCGGCAATGTCCGGCCAGCATGGTATTCCGCAGGTGTGGGCCGTCGCGGCGAGGATCAGCCCGCCGGTTGGGGCAGCGATGTCCTCCAGTCATCGAGCACGGCGGCGACCGTGTCCATGAAGAGCGCGGGCCCGCCCCAGAAGGTCCCGAGCATCCCGCAGGCGGGGGCCACGCCGTGCACGAGCTCGGCCGCCTCGAAGAAGAACGTCGGCTCCACGACGTAGAAGCCGTCGGCGCGTAGCTGGTCGACATTACGGCGGACGGGCCGGTGATCCCACATAGCCGTGTTCATGGTCGGCCCCAGGAGCACCGGTGCCTCGGTGGCCGCGGCCACCAAGGACAGCAGGTCCTCGCAGCCGCCCCTGGCCAACCGAGACAGCGAGGCCGCGGTGGCGGGCATCACGGCCAGCAGGTCCGCCGACTTGCCCAGCAGGATGTGGGGGACGGGCAGGCCGGGCTTGCGGGTGAACGGGTCGGTCCAGGTGCGGATGCCGTAATACTCGAACAGCTCGGGCTGCACGAACCGCAACGCGGCGTTGGTGCAGATCACGTCGAGCTCGCGGTGAAAGCCCGAGTAGCCCAGGCTGAGCAGGATCGGGGCCATGAGCCCGGAGATCACCGTGCCCGTGAGGCCGACCACCAGGCGCTCGCACTGGGGCGGGCCGGGGGCGAAGTGGTAGCCAGGGCTGCCGGTCAGCGCTCGGTTGCGGGCCTCCTCCAGCGGCTCGGCGCTCGACCCGTCCAGCAGTCCGCCCACTTCGGCCATGGCGTCGAGCACCGCCTCGAGCCCGTCGGCGGCCAGGGCCTGGCCCGGCGTCGGGGCGACGAGCTGCTGGAGGGCGGCCGACACTGCGGGCGCGTCCACGCCGTCGACGGCCCTACGCCCGCCGGCCCTGACCAACAGCACGCGGTCGCGGCAGGTGACAACGGCCAGTTGCGGGTCCCGCATATACCAGCGCCCCGGGTCCACGGCCGCCCATGCTAAGAGCCGGCGTGGAATCATGCGGCGCATGAACGACGCTGGGTTTCGGATCGCGGTGCTCGACCAGCCCGCTGAGATGTGGACGACGCCTGGCGCGTCGAGCCTCTTCAGCGAGATGGTCTCGTTGAAACTGGCGGGTTATTGGAACGCCTATTCGGCAAGCGTGTTGCCGGTGGACGGCTCCGACTTCTACTCCACGCACTATCTGGTAGCCCAGGCGGGGGACGTGGAGGGCGACCGCTTCCCCGCGGTGATGGGCTTTCGGTTCACGACGCTCGCCCGCTGCCGCCAGTACAACGCCCCGTTCCCGGCGGTCGCGCTCTGCAACGCGGCCGGCGCGGTCGAGCACGGCGCCGCAGTGCGGGCGCTGATCGAGGAGTGCGACGCCGCCGGGCGCACCATCGCCTACTCGGGATCGTGGACGATCAGCCCGAACACGACGGCCGACCGAATGGCCCTGCGCGACCTCACGATCGCGGGCCTGCTCCTCATGAACAAGGCCTTCGGGATCGACGTCGCAGTGGTGGGCGGAACGCTGCGTTTCAAGACCGACCGGCTGTTCGAGCTGTGGGGGTTCGAGGCCACGCAGGGCGACAACGGCCCGCTGGCGCCGATGAAGGTCGCCCATCTGGGCGACGAGTTCGTGCTGCTGATGCAGGCGACGGAGTTCAGCCAGACGGCCCGAGCGGCAGCCGACCGGTGGCGGACGGCCTGGGACGGCCGCCGCGCCATCGGGCCGGAGGGCTCGCCTGCCCTCCGCTGACCTAGCTGCGCCAGCAGGACGTGCTGCTCGTACTCGCAAGCGGCATGCTCGTGCTGGCCCGTCTCGGTGCGTGGCTGTCTCCCCTCCAGGCCACCGGCGTCGACGGTGATCCTCGCGG
>DASYMT010000340.1:0-7993 GCA_036008925.1 Acidimicrobiales bacterium
CATCACCATCGACGTGGCCTACCGGTACTTCGCCACGCCCCGTCGGAAGTTCATCATCGCCGACACCCCCGGGCACCTCCAGTACACCCGCAACATGGTGACCGGCGCGTCGACGGCCGACGTCGCCGTGGTGCTGATCGACGCCCGCCGCGGGGTGCTCGAGCAGTCCCGGCGCCACGCCTTCATCGCCTCGCTGCTGGGCATCCCGCACATCGTGCTGGCCGTCAACAAGATGGACCTGGCGGGCTGGGACGAGGTCGTCTTCAAGGGCATCGTCGACGAGTTCGCGGCCTTCGCCGAGGGCCTCGACGTCAAGGACGTGATCGCCATCCCCATGTCGGCCCTGCTGGGCGACAACGTGGTGGACCACTCCGGGAACATGCCCTGGTACGAGGGCCCCACGCTGCTGCACCATCTGGAGCACGTGGACGTGGCCTCGTCGCACAACCACACCGACTCTCGGTTCCCCGTGCAGTACGTGGTGCGGCCCCAGACCGAGGAGCACCACGACTACCGGGGCTACGCCGGGCAGGTGGCGGGCGGCGCCTTCCATCCGGGCGACGACGTGGTCGTGCTGCCGTCAGGCCTGCCCTCCAAGCTGCTGTCGATCGACACGTACGAGGGGCCGGTGACCCAGGCCTTCGCCCCCATGTCGGTCACCCTGCGGCTGGCCGACGACATCGACGTGAGCCGGGGCGACATGATCGTGAAGGCGGGCGAGCAGCCGTTCGTGGACCAGGAGGTCGAGGCCATCGTGTGCTGGTTCGCCGACCGGCCCATGGCCGTGGGCGCCAAGTACGGGATCAAGCACACCACCCGCTCGGCCCGGGCCATGATCCGCTCGCTCGAGCACCGGCTGGACGTGAACACCCTCGACGAGGTGGCCGCTTCGGAGCTGGCCATGAACGAGATCGGCCGGGTGGTGCTGAAGACCACCGCGCCGCTGGTGTTCGACTCCTACCGGCGCAACCGGGCCACCGGCTCGTTCATCCTGATCGACGAGGCCACCAACGGCACCGCGGGCGCCGGGATGATCATCGGCCCCGCCTCGGCCTGAGCGGGCTTCGGCCGCCCTGGAGGACGGGCCCGCGCTCTGGCGCCACCCGGTCCTTCGGACGCAGGGAGATGTTGTTGCAGGCCTCGCACACCTCGGGTGGGATCACGCCGAGGCGCATGAGCACGGCGAAGACCTTGCAGCCCACGCACAGCGCGAACACCGACTCCAGGGTGGCGAACACGACCAGCACGCCGAGCAGCGCATAGGCGGCCGCCGACGCGCCGAGGATGGCCAGCGCCAACGCCGTGGTCGTCACCGCCGCGCCGACGCCCTGGGCGAAGCGCTTCGGCGGGCCGGGCACGGGCTTGGGCTCCACCGGCAGGGCGGGCGTCACCACCCGGGTCACGAACTGCCCCAGCGGGCTGAGCTTCGGCCCGGTGAGGACCCGGGCCCAGAACCCGTAGGCCAGCGGGACCAGCACCAGCGGCTGGCGGAGCACAAGCCCGGCCAGGGCCATGAGCACCACGCCGCCTGCCACCAGCCGGGCCGACACCTCGTTCACCGGGTTGGGGAACGAGAACAGCCCTTCTTTGTCGTCTAGCCCGATTGCCCGTGTCGACATCCGTCCTCGATCCTCGGCAGGTCGGCCAATGCTGTCAAGCGCGCCTCGGTCACGGCCAGAGACCACGCGTCGCGCTCCAGCGGGCGGCGGGCGTTGCGGGCCGCAGCGGCAGCGTCGCCGGTGACGAGCCGCCGCAACAGCGCGCCCAGCACACTCACGGCCCCTCCACCGCCTCCGTGCGCAGCGGGGCCAGGAAGCGGTCCGGGCGGTGGTCGTAGTAGGTCATGGTGGTCAGCGGGGGCGAGTACACGTGCACGCTGCGGGCGGTCCCCGGCCCCGCATTCCACACCTCGTGCACCCGGGTGGCGGTCAGGCGGGCGCCCTCCCCCACCCCGAGCCGCTGGGCCCGCAGGGGCAGCGGGTGGCGCAGGTCGGTAAAGGCCTCGATCAGGTGGCCGGACACGACGTGCACGGCGCCGACAGAGCCGCCGTGGTCGTGCAGGTCCAGGGCGCCGGACGGGCCCCACTCGATGAGCCAGGCCTCGTACTCCGGCGTGCCGACCAGGCGGCGGAAGGCCCGGCCCACACCAGGCGCAAGACCAAGGCCCACGCCGTCGAGGGCGACGCCGCCGAGGCCTGTCGCCAGGCCCTCGGCCACGTCCAGCACGTCGGGGAGGACGAGTGCGGGCATGGGGATACCCTATCTCTATAAAGCCGATTGAACAAGTCGGATTTTCAAATGAGCAAGACTCAGGCATGAGCGAAGCCCCGCAGAGCGCCGTCGACGCGATGCTGGCCGAGGCCCGGCGCACCCTGGAACGGGTGGAGCCGGAGGACCTGGCCGCCGAGGTGGAGGCAGGCGCCCTGGTGGTGGACATCAGGCCCGAGGCCAACCGGCGGGACGAGGGCCCCCTCCCTGGCGCGGTGGTCCTCGACCGCAACGTCCTCGAGTGGCGGCTCGACCCGACCAGCCCCCACCGCATCTCCGAGGCCGACGACGCCGGCCGGCGGGTGATCCTCGTGTGCAACGAGGGCTATGCCTCCAGCCTGGCCGCGGCCGCCCTACAGCAGCTCGGCCTGCCCCGGGCCACCGACCTGGCGGGCGGCTACCGGGCCTGGTTGACACGCGTCGAGCCCTCCCCTTAATCTCTAGTTTGTCAATCAAGTTTATTGATTTAGTGAGGATGGGGAATGCGGAAGACTGGTTGGGGCGGCTCTGTAGCGGCTGGACTCGTCGCCGTGGTCCTGCTGGCAGGCTGCGGCGACTCGAAGCCGGCCACGCCGGCAGCAGGCTCGTCGGGCGGTGCCGCGCTGCCTGCGGCCAAGCTCTCGCTGGTGGCCTACTCCACCCCCCAGGAGGCCTACGGCAAGGTCATCAAGGCGTTCCAGGGCACGCCCCAGGGCAGGAACATCACCTTCACCGAGTCGTACGGGGCCTCGGGCGACCAGAGCCGGGCGGTGGAGGCGGGCCTGGAGGCCGACATCGTGGCCTTCTCCCTCGAGCCCGACATGAACCGCCTGGTGAAGGCCAACCTGGTGGCGGCCGATTGGGAGACCCACGCCAACAAGGGCATGGTCACCGACTCGGTGGTCGCCCTCGTCGTGCGCAAGGGCAACCCCAAGCGCGTGCAGGGGTGGGCCGACCTGACCAAGGCCGGCATCGAGGTCATCAACCCCAACCCCTTCACCTCGGGCGGCGCCCGCTGGAACGTGATGGCGGCCTATGGGGCCAACAGCCAGGTGGGCAAGGACGAGGCCGCGGGCCTGGCCTACCTGGGCGAACTGTTCAAGCACATCCCCGTGCAGGACGACAGCGCCCGCAAGTCGCTCCAGACCTTTGCCGGGGGCAAGGGCGACGTGCTGCTCGGCTATGAGAACGAGGCCGTCTTCGCCCAGAAGAAGGGCCAGGCCATCGACTACGTCCTGCCCGACGACACCATCCTCATCGAGAACCCGGTGGCGGTGACGTCGAAGTCCAAGTACCCGGAGCAGGCCAAGGCCTTCCTCGACTTCCTCCTCACCCCCACGGCCCAGAAGATCTTCGCCGACGACGGCTACCGGCCCACCACGGCCGGCGTGAAGGGCTCGGTCGACTTCAAGACGCCGTCGGGCCTGTTCACCATCGCGGACCTGGGCGGCTGGACCGACGTGAGCAAGAAGTTCTTCGACCCCACCACCGGCTCGCTGGTGGACATCGAGCGCAAGCTCGGCGTGCCTACCTCGAAGTAGCGGAGAGAGATGACTGCGGTCGTTGAGGCGGCGGCCCCCGGTCGAAAGGCCGGGCGTGCCCGCTTGGGCGGCGGCACCATGCTGGGGGTGGGCACGGCCACGCTGTTCCTCAGCCTGGTCGTGCTGCTGCCGCTGGCCGCCATCGTCAACCGCTCGACCGACCATGGCTGGTCCGGCTTCTGGCAGAACGTGACCGCGCCCCAGGCCGCCGCCGCGTTGCGCCTCACCCTCGTGGCCGGCCTCATCGTGGCCGCCGTGAACGTGGTGTTCGGCACCCTCATCGCCTGGGTGCTCGTGCGCGACGACTTCCGGGGCAAGCGGGTGATCGAGGTGCTCGTCGACCTCCCCTTCGCCCTCCCCACCATCGTGGCGGGCCTGGTGCTGCTGTCGCTCTACGGCCCGACCAGCCCGGTGGGCATCGACCTCGCCTACAAGCAGACGGGGGTGCTCGCCGCGCTGTTGTTCGTGACGCTGCCCTTCGTGGTGCGCACCGTGCAGCCTGTGCTGCTCGAGTTCGACCGGGAGATGGAGGAGGCGGCCGCCTGCCTCGGCGCCAGCCGCATCACCGTGTTCCGCCGGGTCATCCTGCCCAACCTCATGCCCGCCATCCTGGCCGGCGCGTCGCTGTCGTTCGCCCGGGCCATCAGCGAGTTCGGCTCCACCGTGCTGATCTCGGGCAACCTCCCGTTCAAGACCCAGGTGTCGGCCGTGCAGATCTTCGGCCAGATCCAAAGCGACAACCCGGTGGGCGCGGCGGCGGTGTCGACCGTGCTCCTCGTCATTGCGCTGGTCGTGCTCATCGTGCTCGACCTGGTGCAGCGGTGGGCGGTGCGCCGTGGGTAGGCGGGGGCTGCGGCTGGCCGCCGTCTTCTACCTGGCCGTCTTGCTGATCCTGCCGGTGGGCCTGGTGGCCAAGCGCACCTTCGAGCACGGGGTGGCGCCGGTGTGGGACGCGCTCACCACCCCGGCTGCGCTGCACGCCTTTCAGATCACGGCGGCGGTGGCCGGGTTGGCGGTGGTGGCCAACACCGTGTTCGGCGTGCTGGCCGCCCTGTTGCTGGTGCGGGGCAGGCTGCCGTTCAAGCGCCTGTTCAACGCGGTGATCGACCTGCCCATCGCCGTGTCGCCCGTGGTCGTGGGCCTGGCCCTCATCCTGGTGTACGGCCGCAACGCCCCGCTCGGCGGGTGGCTGGACGACCACGGCGTGCAGATGATCTTCGCCCTGCCCGGCATGGTGCTGGCCACCGTGTTCGTGTCGCTCCCCCTCGTCGTGCGCGAGGTGGTGCCGGTGCTGGAGGAGATCGGCACGGAGCAGGAGCAGGCCGCGTGGACCCTGGGGGCGTCGGCCTTCCAGACCTTCCGGCGGGTCACCCTGCCCGCCATCCGCTGGGCCCTGGCCTACGGCGTGGTGCTCACCCTGGCCCGGTCGCTCGGGGAGTTCGGGGCGGTGGCGGTGGTGTCGGGCCGGCTGGTAGGCAAGACGCAGACGGCCACGCTCTTCGTCGAGGAGAAGTACCAGAACTTCGACCAGGCCGCGGCCTACGCCACCTCGTTCGCCCTGGCCGCGGTGGCCGTGCTGATCCTCGTGGTGATTACGGTCCTCCGCACCCGAGAGGAGCACTGAGCAATGGCCATCTGCGTGCGGAACGTGTCGAAGGCGTTCGGGGACTTCCCGGCCCTGACCGACGTGTCGGTCGACATCCCCACCGGCTCGCTCACCGCCCTGCTCGGGCCCAGCGGTGGCGGCAAGTCCACGCTGCTGCGGATCATCGCGGGCCTGGAGCAGCCCGACACCGGAATGGTGGAGATCGCGGGCGAGGACTCCACAACCCTGCCCCCGCAGCGCCGCAACGTGGGCTTCGTCTTCCAGCACTACGCCGCCTTCAAGCACCTCACCGTGCGCCGCAACGTGGGCTTCGGGCTGGAGATCCGCAAGCGGCCCAAGGCCAAGATCCGCGAGCGGGTCGACGAGCTGCTTGAGCTGGTGCACCTCAGCCAGTTCGCCGAGCGCTATCCCTCGCAGCTCTCGGGCGGGCAGCGCCAGCGCATGGCGTTGGCCCGCGCCCTGGCCGTCGAGCCCGAGGTGCTGCTGCTCGACGAGCCCTTCGGCGCGCTGGACGCCCAGGTGCGGCGGGAGCTGCGGGACTGGCTGCGCCGGCTGCACGACGAGGTCCACGTCACCACCGTCTTCGTGACCCACGACCAGGAGGAGGCCATGGAGGTGGCCGACGAGATCGTGGTGATCAACGGCGGGCGGGTGGAGCAGGTGGGCACGCCCGACGAGCTCTACGACAAGCCCGCCAACGACTTCGTCATGAGCTTCCTTGGCCCGGTCACCACCCTGAACGGGACGCTGGTCCGGCCCCACGACGTCGAGCTGTTCACCGCGCCCACACCGGGGACGACGCCGGGCAGGGTGAGCCGGGTGGTGCGGCTGGGTTTCGAGGTGCGGGTCGACGTGGCCGTGTCGGGCGGGGGCGGCTCGGGCGGCGGCGAGGTGTGGGTGCAGCTCACCCGGGGCGAGGCCGAGCGGCTGGAGGTGCAGGTGGGCGACACCGTGTACCTGCGGCCTTCGACCGGCGGCGCCGCCCTTCCGGCCCGGGGGACGGGCCCGGGGCACGACTGACGGCTGCAAGACTGCGCGGGTGAACGTCTCGGCCAAGGTCGACTATGCCATCCGCGCCCTCGTCACCATCGCCGCCGCGGGTGGGGGGCCGGTGAAGGCCGAGGCCCTGGCGGCCAGCCAGGACATCCCCGTCAACTTCCTGGAGAACATCCTGGGCGACCTGCGCCGGGCGGGCGTGGTGGCCACCCTGCGGGGGGCGGAGGGCGGGTACCGGCTGGCCCGGCCCGCGTCGGAGATCACCCTGGCCGACGTGATCCGCCCCCTCGACGGGCCGCTGGCCGCGGTGCGGGGCGTACGGCCCGAGGCGGTCGAGTACGCCGCCCCCACCGAGCATCTGCAAGACGTGTGGGTGGCGGTGCGGGCCAGCCTGCGCTCGGTGCTCGAAGCGGTCACCGTGCAGGACGTGGCCACGGGCCGGCTCCCCCGCAAGGTGGCCCGGCTCACCGAGTCAGAGGACGCCTGGGCGCCCCACTAGTAGCCCCGCACGAGGTCCCGCAAGGGGGCCCGCAAGGGACATAGGGCGCGTTCTGCGCAGGCCCTGTCGGGCGGCGGCCTGCGGGCGTACCCTCGATGGCGGTGGTCCCCCGTTGGCGCCCCGAACGAGGCCAGGTCGTGCTCCTCGAACTGCTCGACGAGCGCGACGCGCCGGTGCTGACGGGCGCGGTGGAGAGCGGCGGCGGGCCGGGACCGGTCACCGTGCACCTGGGCGCGTCGCCCCCCTTGCCTGCGGAGCGGTGCGAGGTGATCGCCAGCTTCTTCACCACCGGGGCGCTGTACCTGGCCCGGGGGACGGCCCGGCAGTTGGCCGAGCGCTGGCTGGTCGAGTTGGACGTGCGGGAGCTGCAGACCGTGCAACGGCGAGGGGCGCCCCGGGTGCCGAGGCGCTATCCGGTGGCGGTGGGCGCCTTCTCCGGGCTGGACGACTACGTGTCGGTGGCGGGCGAGACGGTGGACCTGGCCCCCGGCGGCTGTCGGGTGCTGGTGGACCAGCCGCTCCCCGAGGCGACGGAGGCCACGGTGTGCATCCGGCTCAGCGAGGACTCGGTGATGGCCCACGCCCGGGTGCTGGAGAACCGGGCCGACGGCGGGCGCTGGGAGTACCGCCTGGCCTTCGACCAGATCGAGGCCCCCGACCGCCGCCGCCTGGCCACCCTGCTGCGGGAACGCTGACGCCCCGTTTCACCCCAGTTCGGCGGCGCACACCTGAACGCTGAGGTGGAATCCGACCGAAAACGGTCGGATTCGGATCTGAGGTTTGAGTATGGGGGGTTAGGCGGGGTCGTCGCAGTCGTCTTCGAGGTCCCAGGGCTCGGCCCACGCCACCATGTGGCGGAACGGCCCGAACAGGACGTCGAGGAGATGCCGGCGGCGGTGAGCGAGTGCGATGCGGGGGTTCATAGGCTCGAATGAGAGCGGGCGCCGGGCGGCGGCCACCTGGGGGGTTATGGCCGGCCCGCCCGACGCCCAAACCCGGGGCGGCGCTGGCGGGGTCGCCTGCACCCGAGCAAGGACTAGAACGCCGCTGGTGGGCGCCGCGTTCCGCCTGGGCCGGGTGACCCTTTTCACTGTCGTTTGTCTA
>DASYMT010000341.1:0-2411 GCA_036008925.1 Acidimicrobiales bacterium
GAAGGCGTCGCCGTAGAGGAGCCGCAGACCGAGCAGCGAGGCCAGGCCGGTCGCCGCGCACGCGGCGGCGGTGACGAGCCAGGCCCGCCGGATGAGCATCGCCGCCGGTCCGGCGCGGCCCGTGAGGCCGTCGGTGCGGACGTGGCGGAACGACGCGTAGGCCAGGCCGGCGCCGACCTGCACCGGTACGAAGGTGATGCCCACGGCCACGGCGTACAGCCCGAGGGCGCGGGTGCCGAGCATCGGGGCGATGAGGATCTGGTCGAGGCGGTTGTTGGCCAGGTTCGAGAGCGACCCGGGAAGCGAGCGCAGGCCGAAGCCGAGGAGGGGGGCGAGGGGTGCAGGCGGTCCGGCGCGGGCCTTGACCCGCCGCCAGGCCACCGCGTTGGCCACCAGCACCGACGCCGACAGCGTCACCGCCGCCACCGTCGGGTTCATCCCACCCAGCATCAGCAGGCTCACGATGGCCACCGCCCGCACCACGGCCTGCACGAGCGGCAGGTTGCGCAGGGTCACCATGTCGCCCTGGGCCATGAGGATGTTGCGGCAGGCGATCAGGTAGGTGTTGGCCACCGGCGACAGGGCCACGAGGGCGAACCCGGCCACCCGCGCCGACATCGTGAGGTGGGCGAGGGGCCACACGGCGACGGCGATCCCCGCCGCGATGGAGACCGGCAGGAGGAAGAGGTTGAAGCGGCGCGTCGCCCCGAGGAGGGCGGCCACCGACGCTCGGCCCTCCTTCGCCGCGAAGCCGACCGCGCTCGGGAGCCCCGCGTTGAAGAGGTTGGTGGACAGCTCGTCGTACACGCCCAGCAGCGCGACCGTGCCCCGTCCGCTCGGCCCCAGGGCGCGGGCCAGGATCGGCGCGGTGAGGAAGGCGATGGCCTGCCCGGCCACCCCTGCCCCCGCCACCCCGGCCGCCCCGCCCCGCGGGCTGGGAGGCGCCGGCACCTCCTCGCTGACCGCCGACACCTCGGTCACGTCGCCGTCACGCGGGGCTCACGCCGCGTGGGCGTGGAGCAGGGGGTGGGCCGACCAGCGGCCGTTGAGGGGCATCAACATCGCGGGCAGGTCGACGAGCAGGTCCTCGACGGGGCGCTCCCACCACCGGCTCTCGAGCACGGCGTCGCACACCTCGTCGGGGAAGCGTCGCCGCCGCACCTGGGCCGGGTTGCCGGTGACGATGGCGAAGTCGGGCACGTCGGCGGTGACGATGGCGCCGGCGCCCACCACGGCCCCGATGCCGATGCGCCGGCAGCCAGGCAGGATGACGGACTGGTGGCCCAGCCACGCGTCGTGGCCGATCTCGAGGGGCTCGGCGTCGATCGTGTCGTGGCCCAGCGGCCCGACCTTCGCGCTGTAGAAGAACGGGTGCATGGAGAGGCGCTCGATGGGGTGGTTGCGCCGGAACACCGCGACCTCGTTCGCCATGGACACGTAGCGCCCGACGGTCACCCCGGGCGGGAACGCCCCCGGGCGCAGGCAGGCGCCGTAGGAGTACGCGCCGACCTCGACCCCGTAGCGCCGGTGCAGCAGGTGACGGGCGGTGGCGGACCGGAAGCCGCCGCCCTCGAGCCGCATCGCCACCCGCGCCAGGACCTTGTCGGTCAGCGCGGCGCCGGGCGCCGCCGCCAGCCGGGCGGCGAGGACCGACCGGCGCAGCTCGCTGGGCCCGTGCACGACACCAGCTCCCATGCCGGCCGACCGTACGCACCCCCCACGCGTCCCGACATGAGCGAGACCCCCTAGGGGACCTCGCCGTGGCCGCTACTTCACGGCTTGGGTCCGCCAGGCGGGGTTGGCCATGAGCTCGGGGACGCGGCCGGTGAACGCCTTCGCGGCGACCGTGTCGTCCATGAGGCGGTAGCGGAACCAGGCGGTGATGTAGCCGCGGTAGCCGGCCCCGTCGTGCTGCACGGTGTTGTGGTCGGCACCGGCGAGCATGCCCAGCGCGGCGGGGCCCTGCACCCGTTCGAAGAAGCGCCAGTTGAGGTCGGCCGGGGAGATCACGATGTCGTTGGCGCCGGCCACGAAGAACACCGGCACGGTGAGGCGGCGGACGTCGAAGGCCTTGCTGCCGGGCGGGAAGGTGAAGATCGGGTTGGGGAGGTCGGCCACGAGGAGGGCCGAGATGAGCCCGGCCGACTCCTCGGTCGCCCGGACCGCGCCGCCCGCGCCCTGGGAGTGGCCGCCGGCGCCGACGCGGTCGGTGGACAGATGACCCGCGTACCGGCTCCGCGGGTCGGTGTCGCGGGCCAGCAGCGCCCGCAGGGCGGCCAGGATCTCGTCTCCCGTGCCCGACTGGTCGGTCTCCGCGGCCACCACCACGAAGCCCCAGGTGGCGAGGTGGCGCAGCAGCGGGGCGTAGTCGACGGGGTGGGCGATGCTCCCGTTGCCCCAGGTGATCACCG
>DASYMT010000342.1:0-2412 GCA_036008925.1 Acidimicrobiales bacterium
GCTGCTGCATTAACGCTCCGCTGCTGCATTAACGCTCCACTCAGAGGCGTCGCAGGCCGATATGTCACCTGATGCCGCGCGTCCTGGTTGTCGACGACGAGCCCGCCATCCGGTGGCTGATCGTGCGAGCCTTGAGTGCCCACGGCTACGAGGTGGCCGAGGCGGGGGACGGCCCGTCGGCTGTAGCTGCCCTGGCCTGGAGCCCCGACCTGATCGTGCTCGACCTGCTGCTGCCCGGCCTCGACGGCCACCAGGTGCTGGCCGAGGTGCGGCGTCAGGGCGACACGCCGGTGATCATGCTGTCGGCCTTGGCGGGCGAGGCCGACCGGGTGGCCGGGCTGGACGACGGGGCCGACGACTACCTGGTCAAGCCCTTCTCGCTGGCCGAGCTGGAGGCCCGGGTGCGGGCCCTGCTCCGCCGCTCGTCGCCCCGGCCCCACGACGCCGACGCCCCGCTGCACATCGACCAGGCGGCGCGAGAGGTGACCCTCGACGGGTCGCCCGTGTCATTGACCCGCCGGGAGTTCGACCTGCTGGCCTACCTGGCCGACCGGCCCCGCCAGGTGGTGGGCCCAGCCGAGCTGCTCGAGCAGGTGTGGCACTCGTCGATGGCCTGGCAGGACCCGCACACGGTCAAAGAGCACGTGCGCAGGCTGCGGCTCAAGCTCACTGCGGGCCTCATCCGCACGGTGCGGGGGACGGGGTACCTGTTCGACCCCGAGGTCCTCAGTCGTCAGTCGGACGCTGCGACCGACTGCGCTTGACCTCGCTGCGCCGCCGCTTCGACGCCACCCGCCGCTCCTGCGACCCCTTGGTGGGCTTGGTGGCGTGCCGGGGCGGCTCCACCCGCAAGGCGTCGGCCAGCCGGGCCTTGAGGCGGTCGAGGGCCAGCGCCCGGTTCTGGGCCTGGGAGCGCCGGTCGGAGGCGGTGGCCCTGGCCGTGGGGCCGAGTTTGTCGAGCAGGCGCAGGCGCTGACGGGGGCCGAGGGCCTGGGAGCCCGCGATGTCGAACCGGACCTCGGCCTTGGTGTTGGCCGTGTTGGCGTGCTGGCCGCCGGGGCCGCCGCTGCCGGTGAAGCGCCACTGGAGTTCGTCCTCCGGGATCACACAGCCCCGGGTCACCCGCAGGTCGCCCATGGCCCGACGCTATCGGCCGCCGGGCGGAGTAGCTGCTAGCCTGTGCAACTGCGCTGATGCGACCGCATTGGCGCGTCCCGCAGACCCCGAGGAACCTGCTGCATGCCCGACAAGGCCGCCACGATCACCACGCACCGGCTCCATGACACGGATACCGGCTCGCCCGAGGTACAGATTGCCATCCTCACGGAGCGCATCAACCACCTCACCGAACACCTTCGGGTGCACAAGGGCGATCATCACACCCGTCGTGGGCTGATGAAGCTCATCGGCCGTCGCCGTCGGCTGCTCGACTACGTCCGCAAGAACAACGTCGAGCGCTATCGGGAGATCATCGGGCGACTCGGCCTGCGCCGATAACCAGCGCCCCCGCCACCGAGCGGGGGCGTCTTCACATCAACACATCAAACCGCGGTGACCGCGGTCGGCTGCCAGTGGCGGCGAGCTGGGCGCAAGAGCCATCGAGCTTGGAGCGCCGCCACTGGGAACTGGCCGGGCGCCGCCTTTCAGAGAGGAGCGAAAGTGGCAGAGGCCATTTCCGTCTCCGGTCCCATTTCCGGGACCGACAAGACCCTGTCCTTCGAGACCGGGCGCCTGGCCCAGCAGTCCCAGGGCGCCGTCGTCGGCCGCATCGGCGACACGGTGATCCTGGTGACCGCCAACGCGGCCAAGGGCGTCCGTGAGGGGATCGACTTCTTCCCCCTCACCGTGGACATCGAGGAGCGCATGTACGCAGCCGGGAAGATCCCCGGCTCGTTCTTCCGCCGGGAGGGCCGTCCTACGGACAACGCCATCCTGACCTGCCGGCTCATCGACCGGCCCCTGCGCCCGTCGTTCGCCGAGGGCTACCGCAACGAGACCCAGGTCGTGGGCACCATCATGGGCGCCGACCAGGAGAACCCCCACGACGTGCTGGCCATCAACGCGGCCAGCGCCGCCCTGATGCTGTCGGGCATTCCCTTCGACGGGCCGATCGGCGCCGTGCGCCTGGCCTACTCGCAGGAGGGGCAGTGGGTGCCCCACGCCACCTACCAGGAGGGCGACGAGTCGACCTTCGAGCTGGTGGTCGCAGGCCGCCGGGCCGGTGACACGGACGACATCGCCATCATGATGGTCGAGGCCACCGGCACCGAGAAGGCGTGGGAGTACTACGAGGCGGGCGCGCCCAAGGTGACCGAGGCCGTGGTGGCCGAGGGCCTGGAGGCGTGCAAGCAGTGGATCGCCGAGTCGATCGCCCTCCAGTTGGAGCTGGTCGAGAAGGCGGGCGTCCACGAC
>DASYMT010000343.1:0-2633 GCA_036008925.1 Acidimicrobiales bacterium
GGTGTGGCCGGACGGGTAGCTGGAGCTGAGGCCGTGGGCGAAGGGGTCCACCAGCACGGGCCGGGGGCGGTCCACCACCAGCTTGCCCACGTTGCCCACCACCACCGCCGCGGCCAGGGCGGCGACCACCACGAGGGCGGAGCGGCGGTCGAGCCGCCATACCGCGAACGCGGCCACGACCAGCAGCCAGGGGAGCGCGCCGAGGGCGGTGACGGCCTTCAGCAGGTCGACGCCGAGGCGGGCGTGGACCAGGGCGCGGTGCAGGCCGCGCACGGCGGCGGCGTCGAACGAAGGGGTGTGGGAGTGGACCACCACGCCCAGCGCGACGGCGGCGGCCAGGCAGGCGAGGGCGGTCGCGGAACGTGAGAGCACGGTGACCATGCTGCCGGTTGGATTATGAGCACTGGTAGCCTGCACACCTCGAAACCATGATCAGACTCGAGAACGTCACCAAGTCCTACAAGGGGACGACTGTCGCCCTGCGGGACTGTTCGGTCGACATCCAGAAGGGCGAGTTCGTCTTCCTGGTCGGCCCGTCCGGCTCCGGCAAGTCCACCTTCCTGCGCCTCCTGACCAAGGAGGAGCAGCCCGACGGCGGCCGCATCTGGGTGGCGGGCAAGGACATCGCCCAGCTCTCGCACTGGAAGGTCCCGTACCTGCGCCGCAACATCGGCAGCGTCTTTCAGGACTTCAAGCTCCTGCCCAACAAGTCGGTGTACGAGAACGTGGCCTTCGCCCTGGAGGTCATCGGCCGGCCCAAGCACGTCGTGTCCTCGCAGGTGCCCCAGATCCTCGACCTGGTCGGCCTGTCCAAGAAGATGGACAACCTGCCGGGCGAGCTGTCGGGCGGCGAGCAGCAGCGGGTGTCGATCGCCCGGGCCTTCGTGAACCGGCCCCTCATCCTGCTGGCCGACGAGCCCACCGGGAACCTCGACCCCAACACCACCGTCGGCATCATGCGCCTGCTCGACCGCATCAACCGCACGGGCACCACGGTGGTGATGGCCACCCACGACCAGGGCATCGTCGACTCCATGCGGCGGCGGGTGATCGAGCTCGACCGCGGCACCGTCGTGCGCGACCAGGCCCGGGGCGTGTACGGCTACGGCACATGACCGCTGCGGGCCAGGTGGTCGGCCGCACCCGGGCCGAGGTGCTGTTCCGCCGCCAGCTCTGGCTGAGCATGGCCACCCTCGTCCTGGTCGTGGTGGCCCTGGCCTTCCTGCGCTGGCACGTGGCGCAGCCCGCCGTCATCCACTACACCCCGGCCCCGAGCGGCGTCGGGCTCGACATGCGGCCCCTGCGCTACGGCCCGTCCCCCGCCATGTTGCGGGTGGCGGTGGCCGAACTCGTTCTCTGCGGTGTCGTGGCCGTGTTCGCCCTGGGGCACGCGGCGCGCGTCATCGCCTTCGTCTTCTCGAAAGAAGAGGTCTCCTGACTCATGGCACTGTCGCTCGACTACGTGGTGCGGGAGACGGCGTCCAACCTGCGCCGCAACCTGCTCATGACCACGGCGGCCGTCCTGACCGTGGCCGTCTCGCTCTCGCTGTTCGGCGGGTCGCTGCTGGCCAAGAAGGGCATCGACCGGGCCACGCTGCGCTGGCGGGGCGGGGTCGACCTGTCCGTCTTCCTCGACCCCAAGGGCTCGCCCGACCAGGCCGACGCCATCGGCAACAAGCTGCGGGCCATGCCCGAGGTCAAGAAGTTCACCTTCTACAACCACGACGACGCCTACAACGAGTTCAAGGAGATGTTCAAGAACTCGCCGGAGGAGGTGCGCAGCGTCACCCCGGCCGACCTGCCCACGTCGTTCCGGGTCGTGCCCAAGCGGGCCGAGGACGCCCAACTCATCGCGGCCCGGTTCGAGAACGAGCCCGGCGTGCTCGACGTGGCCCTGGCCCAGAAGATCGTGGACAGCATCATCAAGGTGACCAACATCGCCCGCTGGCTGATCTTCGGGATCTCGGCCGTGCTGCTCCTGTCGGCCTCGCTGCTGATCCTCAACACCATCCGCATGGCCATCTTCGCCCGACGGCGGGAGGTGGCGGTGATGAAGCTGGTCGGCGCCACCAACTGGTTCATCCGGGTCCCGTTCATGCTGGAGGGGATGATCCAAGGCCTGGCCGGGGCGGCGGTGGCCTTCGGGGTGGTGATCGGGCTGCGGCTGGGCATCCAGTGGCTGGTGCACCACTACGACCTGGGGCTGCTGAACCAGGTGGTGCTGTCCACCGGCGACGCGATCACCACCGGCTCGATGATCCTGGTGCTCGGCGCCCTGGTGGGGGGGGTGGGGTCGTTTGTGGCCGTGCGCCGCTTCCTCGACGTCTGAGCCTGGCCGTCCGGCGTCGGCGCCCGATTCGGCCAGTCGCCTTCAGGGTGCTTGACGGATGGCCGATGTTGTACGTGTGGTTGGAGTGATTCGGCGCCTTGTCGCGCTCATGGTCGTGCTGGGCCTGGTCGTGGGCGGGGCCGCGCCTGCCCTGGCGGCCAAGAAGAAGAAGCCGACGCCCGAGGAGACGGCCAAGCAGCAGCGCAAGGACGAGATCAAAAAGCAGATCGCCGGGCTGCGCGAGCAGGTGGCCGAGGCGTCGGCCGCCGAGTCCGAGCTGCTGGGCAGGCTGGACGACGTGCAG
>DASYMT010000344.1:0-1823 GCA_036008925.1 Acidimicrobiales bacterium
CACAGGCCGCGGGGCGCCGCCCTCCTGTTGACCGCCGCCCTCGCCGCCGCCGCCCTGACCCGCGGCCGCCCGCGCCAGAGGACGTAGGCGGTCGTTTTCGAAGGCCCTGTCCTTGTCCTCCAAACGATCATGGTGGCGGGCAGCCGCGGGTGTGGAGGTGAGGTGAAGCGGCTGCGGCGTCACGGGCGGCTGCGGCGCTGCCGCCCGTGACGACCGGCCCGCCCGGTGCTGCTTCGCACTGTGCGGGGCCTCGGGTACCTCTTTGCGGACCGGCGGTCCTGACCGCTCGGGCCTAGTGCGGGATCTGGTGCCAGGCCGTGGTGAGCGGGCAGTGGCGCAGGTCGTCCCAGAACTGCTCGCGATTGCCCATGAGCACGGGCGGCACGCACGGGTCGGGCCCGGGGTCGGCGGGCTGCGGGATGCACGAGGCCGGGTTGCAGTAGCTGAAGTCGAGGGTGTCGGCCAGGTTGTTGGCCGCCGCGTCCCGGGCCGTGAGCGAGGCCAGGCCCCAGCGCCACTCGACCATCTTGAGGATGGACGAATGGTCGTACTGGCCGGTGGCCACCGCGCCGGGGCGGGCGAAGGGCGACACGACGTAGGTCGGCACCCGGAAGCCCGCCCGGTTGTGTTCCTCCGTGGCCGTGGGTGTGAACGCGTCGGGCAGCGACGGCGGGGCCACATGGTCGAAGAACCCGCCCCACTCGTCGTAGGTGATGACGAGCACGGTCTTGTGCCACTTGGGCCCGCGCATGACCGCGTTCACCACTCGGGCGATGAAAGCCTGGCCCCGGCGGATGTCGGCGTGGGGGTGGTCGTCGTTCGAGCCGCCCTGGTCCTCGCCGATGAAGAACGGGTCGATGTACGAGTAGTGGGGCAGCGTGCCCGTGGCGGCCTGGGCGAAGAACGTCTCCACATGGCGGCCGATGGACAGGTACTTGTTGGCCCACAGGGCGAGGAACGGCTCGTCGCTGAAGTAGTAGTTGGCCGACACGTTGGCCGCGGCCAGGCGGTCCCAGATGGTCGTCAGGGTCGACTGGGCCAGGGCGTTGTCGAGCCGGTCGGTCTGGGCCGCGTGGGTGTAGAAGCGGTTGGGGAACGTCGGACCCAGGATCGACGAGAAGTAGTTGTCGCAGATGGTGAACTTGTCGACCAGGGCGGAGTTGGTCGGAAGCTGCGAGCGGACGTAGTAGCCGATGGCATAGTCGTCGTTGGGCGACTTGCGGAAGCCGTCGCAGGCGCCGCCGTTGTATTGGACCCGCCCGCCTGCGTAGCCGTGGTCGGGGTCGTTGAACCCGCAGCCCGTCCAGTCCATGAGCTGGTGGGTGGGGTGGTTCACGCCGAGGTCGTCGGGATAGTTCAGGCCCGACTGCGTCCCGTTGGCGCCGGGGGCCCAGCCGAGGTAGTGGTCGAAGCTGCGGTTCTCCATGACCAGCACCACGATGTGCTCGATGCCGCTGGCCGACGGCGTCGGCAGCGTGGCCCCGGCGGGCTGGACGCCGGTGGCGAGGCGACCGGTGGCGGCGAGGGCGCCCGCCGCACCAGTGGCGGCTAGGAACTTTCGGCGGCTGATGGGCATGAGCAGTCCTTTCCCCAGAGAGACACGAGAGAGATTCGACTCTCCATTCCCGATGAAATGCCGGTCGTCCTGCTTGGTAAGGAGAAATTCACTCCCGGCTCAATTGCCGGTCACTCTCTGGTTGCTGATCCGCAATACCCCCCATTTGGGTGTTGAAAAATGGGCAGTCGATCGAGTACCGCGGTGAGTAAAATGAGGGTTGGATGAGTGCGTAGGCGAGCGCCCTCGGCCGCTCAGGGGCGCGCAG
>DASYMT010000345.1:0-4513 GCA_036008925.1 Acidimicrobiales bacterium
GGGGGTCCAGGGCGAGGGGCACGTGCTGTGCGACCACACCATGCACCACGTCGAGCACCTGGACCAGGCCCCGCACCCGCAGGTGGAGCAGGAGGTGGTCGACGGGCTGCGGGCGGTGCAGTCGATCGTGGGCTCGCCTCCCTCCCTGTACCGGGCGCCGGGCGGGTTCTTGGGGCCTGACGTGATCGGCGTGGCCCGGGGCAACGGGCTGCGGGTGCTGGGGTGGGCCATCGACCCGCACGACTATGAGCGCCCGCCCCTCGACGTCTTGATCGGGCGGGTCATGGGCGCCCTGCGGCCGGGGGCGGTGATCCTGCTGCACGACGGCGGCGGCGACCGCTCGACCACGGTGGCCGCACTGCGGCCCGTCATCCAACAGGTCAAGGCCATGGGCTGGTCCTTCGCCACCCCCATGTCCGGCCCGCCCCCGCCCGCCTGATCCCCCGCCCGCTCGAGCCTTCTGGTCGCGCTGACGTCGGTATGCCGACGTGAGCGCGATCAGAAGCACGGGGCGTCGGTTGGGGCGGGGGTAGGGCGGGCGGGTTGGGGAGGGTGGCGGCCCTCGTAGACTGGCCGGGCCGTGAGCCTGCGCTCGCTCCCCTCCCTGCTCGGCCGCGACGACACGCTGCGCGACCTCGTGGGCTCGACCACCGCCGTGCTGGCCGTGCCCGAGCCCGCGCGCGCCTTCGTGATCGCGGGCCTGGCCGAGACGACCCAGCGCCGGCCCATCGTGGTCGCCGTCCCCAGCGCGGCCGACGGCGAGCGGCTGGCCCACGACCTGCGGGCCTTCCTGGGCGACGACGCGGTCGACACCTTCCCGGCCTGGGAGACCCTCCCGTTCGAGCGGGTCAGCCCCAGCACTGAAACCATGGGCCGCCGCCTCCGCACCATGTGGCGCCTCAAGAACTGCAACGCCACCGGCCCAGACGCAGCCAGCCAAGACGCAGCCGGCCCCCAGGTCGTGGTGGCCACCGTCAAGGCCCTCGTCCAGCGCCTCGGCCCCCATGTCGAGGACGTCGAGCCCGTCGTCGTCAAGCCCGGCGCCCAGGTCGACCCCACGCAGTTGGTCGAGCAGCTCGTCCACATGGGCTACCGCCGCGAGTACCAGGTCGAGCACCGGGGCGAGGTGGCGGTGCGGGGCAGCATCGTCGACGTCTTCCCCTCCACGGCCGACGTGCCCGTGCGCATCGACCTGTGGGGCGACGAGGTCGACCGCCTCACCGAGTTCAGCGTCAACGACCAGCGCTCCACCGCCGACCTGACCGAGACCGACATCTTCCCCGCCCGCGAGCTCCTCCCCACCGAGGACGTGAAGACCAGGGCCGAGAAGCTGATCGGCCAGGAGCCGTGGGGCCGGGACCAGTGGGACCGTCTCAGCCAGGGCGCCACCTTCGACGGGATGGAGTCGCTGCTCCCGTGGCTCACCGAGGGCGAGCACGTCCTCATGGACCTGGTCCCCGAGGACGCCCTCGTCCTCTTGGTCGAGCCCCGCCGCATGCGCGACCGGGCGGCCGAGCTGCTCGACGAGGAGGCCTCGCTCGCCACCTCACTGGCCACCACCTGGGGGGCCGACACCAGCCGCGAGTTCCCCCGCCTCCACCTCCCCTTCGACCGCCTCCTGGCCCACACCAAGGCCCCGGCCTGGCACGTAACCACCGCCCCCGAGGGCCCGAACACCACCACCGTCCAGGCCATGGGCTGGGACCCGGTGGTGGGCGACCCGGGCAAGCTGGCGCAGCAGCTCAGGGACCTCAGGGCCGACGGCTACCGCATCCTCATCGCGGCCGAGGGCGAGGGCAGCGCCACCCGCATCGCCCAGGTGCTCCAGGACGAAGGGGTCGACACCGCCGGCGCGGGCGCAGGCGGTATCGAGGTCGTGGTCCAGCCCCTCGAACGGGGCTTCATCCTCCCGTCCGTGAAGCTGGCCCTGCTGGCCGAGTCCGACGTCACCGGCCGGCGCCGGGCCCACCGCCGGGCCCGTCCCCGCCGGAGCAGGGCGACCGAGGGCTTCTTCGACGACCTCAAGCCCGGCGACTACGTCGTCCACCACCAGCACGGCGTGGGCAAGTACGCGGGCATGGTCAAGCGGGCCATCGGCGGGTCGGAGCGCGACTACCTCCTGCTCGAGTACCGGGGCAACGACAAGCTCTACGTCCCCTCCGACCAGATCGACGCCATCCGCCCCTATACCGGCGGCGAGACGCCGAGCCTCCACAAGCTGGGCGGCTCCGACTGGCAGAAGGCCAAGAGCCGGGTCCGCAGCGCGGTGCGCGAGATCGCCCAGGAGCTCGTCGTCCTGTACCGGCGCCGGGTCACCACGCCGGGCCACGCCTTCCCGCCCGACACGCCGTGGCAGGGCGAGATGGAGCAGGCCTTCCCCTACACCGAGACGCCCGACCAGGCCAAGGCCATCGTCGAGGTCAAGGAGGACATGGAGTCGGAGCACCCCATGGACCGTCTGGTGTGCGGGGACGTGGGCTTCGGCAAGACCGAGGTGGCCATCCGGGCCGTGTTCAAGGCCGTGCAGGACGGCAAGCAGGCGGCCGTGCTGGTGCCCACCACCCTGCTGGCGCAGCAGCACTTCCAAACCTTCTCCGACCGCTTCGCGGGCTACCCCGTGCGCGTCGAGGTGCTGTCCCGCTTCCTCACCAACGCCCAGGCCAAGAAGGTCACCGACGCCATCAAGGACGGCAGCGTGGACCTGGTCATCGGGACCCACCGCCTGCTCAGCCAGGACATCGAGTTCAAGAACCTGGGCCTGCTGGTGGTGGACGAGGAGCAGCGCTTCGGCGTGTCGCACAAGGAGTCCATCAAGCAGCTCCGGGCCAACGTGGACGTGCTCACCCTCACGGCCACGCCCATCCCCCGCACCCTGGAGATGAGCCTCACCGGCATCCGCGACCTCACGCTGCTCAACACCCCGCCCGCCGACCGCCAGCCCATCCTCACCTACGTGGGCGAGTACGACGAGCGGGCCGTGGCCGAGAGCATCCGGCGCGAGCTGCTGCGTGAGGGCCAGGTCTTCTTCGTGCACAACCGGGTGGCCGACATCGAGCACACGGCTGCCCGCCTGCACGAGCTGGTCCCCGAGGCCCGCATCGCCGTCGCCCACGGGCAGATGGACGAGGGCTCGCTGGAGAAGGTCGTCATCGACTTCTGGGAGGGCCAGTACGACGTGCTGGTCTGCACCACCATCATCGAGTCGGGCATCGACATGCCCACGGTCAACACCCTCGTCGTCGACCGGGCCGACCTGCTCGGACTGGGCCAGCTCCACCAGATCAGGGGCCGGGTGGGCCGCAGCGGCCAGCGGGCCTACGCGTACCTGTTCTTCCCGCCCGACCGGTCGCTGAGCGAAGAGGCCTACGAGCGCCTCCGCACCATCGGCGAGCACACCGAATTGGGCTCGGGGTTCAAGATCGCCATGCGGGACCTGGAGATCCGGGGCGCGGGGAACCTGCTGGGCACCGGGCAGTCGGGCCACATCGCGGCGGTTGGGTACGACCTGTACGTGCAGATGGTGAGCGAGGCGGTGGCCGAGCTGAAGGGCGAGGAGGTGCGCCCGCCCGCGGAGATCAAGCTCGACATCCCGGTCGACGCCAACCTCCCCAAGGACTACGTCTCCCGGGAGGACCTGCGGCTGGAGGCCTACCGCAGGCTGGCCGTCGTCACCACGGCGGAGGAGGTGGAGGACATCGCCTCCGAGTGGATCGACCGCTACGGCCCGGTGCCGCCGACGGCCGAGGCCCTGCTGGAGGTGGCCCGCCTGCGGGCCGAGGCGGCCCGAACCGGCATCCGGGAGATCACCGTGAGCCGGGACGTGGCCCGCATCTCGCCGCTCAAGCTCAAGACCAGCCAGACCATCCGCCTGGCCCGCCGCTTCCCGAAGGCCGTCTACAAGGAGGACCTGGGCCAGATCGTGCTCCCCGTGCCGCCCCGAACCGACCCCGCCTCCTTCCTCTTGGCCTTCCTGGGCGAGATCGTGCCGGTTGAGGCCGGTTCGGTAGCATCCACGGCATCGTGAAGAAGCCCTTTTTCCTCATCGCCGGGCTTGTCGCGCTCGTGGCCCTTGTGGCCGGCGGGTGCGGCCCGGCCGCCGCCTACGCGGCAACCATCAACGGCCACAGCGTGACCCAGCGGTCCCTCAACGAGGAGCTGGAGGCCATCCGGGACAACAAGGCCTACGCCCAGGCCGTCGAGCAGCAGCTCTCCCAAGGGGGCGAGCGCCTGCGGGGCTCGGGCAAGAACACCTTCGACTCCACCTTCGTGGCCCGGGTGCTGACCCGGCAGGTCTTCTTGGAGATCGTCCACGAGGGCGTGGTCGACAAGAAGCTCGAGGTCAAAGAGAGCGACCTGAAGGCGGCCCGCACGGCCCAGGAGCAGCAGTTCGAGCAGCAGTTCGGCGACAAGAAGGTGTGGAACGCCTTCCCCAAGGCCTACCAGGACACCCTGGTGCGCCGGGCGGCCGAGGTCGACGTGCTCCAGAAGGGCCTGGCCAAGAACAAGGTCGACG
>DASYMT010000346.1:0-2262 GCA_036008925.1 Acidimicrobiales bacterium
CGGGTGTTCGACCGGGAGGGCAAGCGGGTCGACCAGGGCAGGCCCGCCACCCATCCCGGCGGCGACCACAGCTCGGTCGCCCTGCCCCTCCCGCCGCTCCCCGACGGCAGCTACGTCGTCACCTGGCGGGTGGTGTCGGCCGACTCCCACCCCATCCACGGGGCCTTCACCTTCCGGGTGGGCGAGGGCGGCACCGGGCCCGAGGCCACGCCCGGCGAACTGGCCCAGACCGGCGGCAGCCGCCTGGTGGGCGTGCTCTACGCCGCGGTGCGGACGCTCGTCTTCCTGTCCCTGCTGGTCCTGGTCGGCGGCGTCGCCTTCCTCCTGCTGCTGTGGCCGGAGGGCTGGTCCGACCGACGGGCCGTGCGCGTGCTGTGGGCCGCGCTGCTCACCGCCTTCGTGTCGACGGTGCTGGGCGTCGGCCTCCAGGCCGCCTACGGGGCCGGGCTGCCGCTGGCCGACGCCTTCAAGCCCTCGTTGGTGCGGCCCGTCCTCGGCAACCGCATCGGCCGGGTGTGGCTGGCCCGGCTGGTGTTGCTGACCGGGGCCGACGTAGCCCTCACCGCCTTCGCCCGCCGCCGCCCCGGCGCAGTGGGCAAGGCCCTTTTCGCCGTGCTGGGGCTGGCCCTGCTGGCCACGCCGGGCCTGGCGGGCCACGCCGCGTCGGGCGACCTCGTCCCGCTCGCCGTGCCCGTCGACACGCTGCACCTGGCCGCCGCCGCCCTGTGGCTGGGAGGCCTGGCCCTGCTGCTGGCCCGGGTCCTGCCGGGCGACCCGGAGGCGGCCGCCCGCATCGTCCCCCGCTTCTCCCGTGTGGCGTTCGCATCGGTGGTCGTGTTGGTGCTGACCGGGTCGTTCCAGTCGTGGCGCCAGGTGCGCGAGCTCGACGCCTTGACCGCCACCACCTACGGCCGGACCCTGCTCGTGAAGGTGGGGCTGTTCGCCGGCCTCGTCGCCCTGGCCGGGGTGAGCCGCCTGCTGGTGCGCCGTCGCAACTTGGCGCCGCTGCGGACCACGGTGCTGGCCGAGGCGGCGGTGGCGGTGGCCGTGCTGGTCGCCACCTCGATGCTGGTCAGCGCCGTGCCCGCCCGCTCGGCCCTGGCCCAGCCCGTGACCAAGGAGCTGACGGCCGGGCCGCTCGTGGTGGACGTGACCGTGGACCCGGCCAAGCAGGGCCCGGCCACCATCCACCTCTACACGCTGTCGCCCACCGGGCAGGTGGCCGAGGTGCAGGAGGCCACTGTCCAGCTCCGGCTGCCCGAGAAGGGCGTCGGGCCGCTCGACGTCCCCCTCCAGCGGGCCGGGCCCGGGCACTTCGCGGCATACGGGTTCGACATCCCGCTGTCCGGGCCGTGGCGGTTCGACGTGTCGGTGCGCACGACGGACATCGACGTCTACCGGGCGGCCGCCACCATTCGCATCCGCTGACCCGGGGAAGAGTGATGAGGCGCACCCTGTTAGGAGGACCATGCCGATCACCCGCCTGAACCACGCCGTCCTCTACATCCGTGATCTGGAGCAAAGCGTCGCCTTCTACACCGAGGTGCTCGGGTTCCGGCGCATCGACATGACGCCCGAGAACTTCGGGGGCGCCGCCTTCCTCCAGGCCCCGTCGTCCACCAACGACCACGACATCGGCCTGTTCCAGATCGGTGCGGGGGCGGGGCCTTCGCAGGCCGGGCGGGCCACCGTCGGGCTGTACCACCTGGCGTGGGAGGTGGAGACGCTCAACGACCTGGAGGACCTGGCCGCGAAGCTGACGGCCGCGGGCGCGCTGGTCGGGGCCAGCGACCACGGCACCACCAAGAGCCTGTACGGCAAGGACCCCGACGGGCTGGAGTTCGAGATCGCCTGGATCGTGCCCGCCAGCCTGTTGGACGACGAGGCCAAGGACGCCCGCAAGCGCATCGGCCACCTCGACCTCGGGCGGGAGAAGCAGCGGTACGGGGCCGAGACCCAGGGCGGCGTGGGCATCTCCGCCGTGCCCTAGACCGCCGTCTGGAGGACATAGCCCTGGGAAAGCACGCGGTATGTCCTCCAGAGCGGGCAAGGGGGGCGATTCGTAGGAACTCCACAGGGTCTTCACAGCGGACCCCCAGCCCAATGGTGTGAGCTATCCGCCATGACCGACCTGGACGCCTCCTGGACGCTTCCCGCGGAGCCGCCCACCGGCGGGCCGCCCGCACCGGCCCCGGCCCCCACCCCAACGACCACCCGCACCGAGGCCGACAGGCCCACTCTCCCCGACACCCCCCCGGTCGG
>DASYMT010000347.1:0-1723 GCA_036008925.1 Acidimicrobiales bacterium
GCCGGCATCCCGCTGCGCTCGGTGCCCCTCCGCAGCGTGCCCCTCCGCAGCGTCCCCCTCCGCTCGGTCGACCTCAGTGCCGCGCCCCTCCGCAGCGTGCCCCTCCGCAGCGTGAACCTGGCGGGCATCCCGCTGCGGTCCGTGCCGCTGAGCGAGATCAAGAACACCAACCCCGACGGCAGCCTCACGGCCACGTCGAACCCCGGCCTCATCGTCGACTGCACCAAGGTCGACTGCGTCAACGGCACCGTGGGCGACGCGGCGACCACGCCCGACGCCATCCTGGCCAGCAAGACCCTGGGCGACCTGTTCGACCACGTCGACCCCAACGTCCTGCCCGGCTCGCTGGCCGAGCTGATCGAGGGCCTGATCGACACCAGCAGCTACCCGTGGGAGAACCTGCCCCTCGAAGGCCTTCAGCCCTACGCGGGCGCGGGCGCCCGCCAGGTGACCTACGTCGTCGGGTACGACGTGGTGGGCGGCGGCGCCTCGGCCGACGCGACGGTCGTCGTCGACCTGCCGCCCGGCTTCCGGTACGTGGAGGGCTCGTCGGTCCGCCACGACGACTCGGTGTCCGAGCCCACCGTCACCAACGAGCACCTCCAGTGGACGCTGCCCGAGTTCGGCGACACCCATCGGACCCTGAGCTTCGACGCCTATCCCGGCTTCGACCTGGGCGCCGCCTACCCGTCGGCCCAGGTCACCATCAACGAAAACACGGTCACGGCCTCGGAGCCGTCGCCCATCTTCGTCCAGGAGTCGGGCGAGGGCGCCCCTCCAGGCTGTGAGATCGAGTGCCCGATCGACTTCGGCAACAACGTGGCCGCCACCGCGCCCGTCATCGCCCCCAACCAGTTGGTCGTCTCCCACATCGCCAACTCGGGCGACATCGACTACTACCGCATCCCCGTGCCGCCCAAGGGCACCCGGATGCAGATCAACCTGGGTAACCGCAGCGCGAACGCAGACTTCGACGTGGCCATGCTGAACGACACGGTGTCCACGCCGCTCCGCAGCGTGCCCCTTCGCAGCGTCCCCCTGCGCAGTGTGCCGCTGGCCGACAACGGGGTCGACGCGTCGGCGGCCAACTCGGCCGTGTCGCCTGAGACCCTGAACGACATCCCGGTCGGCGCCGCGCCGCTGCGCAGCGTGTCCGAGAACCGCTCCACGGCCGACGAGTTCCTGGCCACGGTGTCCGACGCCGAGCCCACCGTGAACGCGTCGCCGCAGTACTACACGCTCCAGGTCACGGCGTTCAACGGGGGCAACAGCAACCAGCCCTACGTGCTCTACGTCAAGGAGTTCGCCCCGCCGCCCGCTCCTGCGTGCCCGGGCCCGCGTGTCTTCGCCTTCCCGGGCCAAGGCGTGCCCGGCGTGGCCCCCGCCCTGCCCGCCAACCTCAACACCTTGTTCCTCGTGGACAAGAAGCGCATGGGCGACACCTTCGGCACGGCCCAGGCCGCCAACGCCTTGGCCTCCCTCACCACCCTGTCGGGCCGAGCCGACCTGGGCGTGATCGGAGCCGTGTTCCCGGTCGAGTCCGACGCCGCCGCGGCCGCGGCCATGACGGCCTGGGACGCCGACCCCTGCTCGGTGGAGAAGGCCAACGCCGCCTTCACCGCGGTGAGCCATGTGGTCGACACCGTGCGCAGCTCCAAACCCACCCTGAAGAACATCGTTGTGGTAGGGGGCGACGACATCCTGCCCATGGCCCGGGTGGCCG
>DASYMT010000348.1:0-2786 GCA_036008925.1 Acidimicrobiales bacterium
CGGCTGCGTCGGCGGGCCTCAAAGCGGGCTTCACGCGACCGGCCGGCAGTGTTTGCAGGCCCGATACCCGGCCGCCTCCGCCTCGTCCCGGCTGCGGAAGGCCCGGCGGTGCACCTCCATGACCCGGCGGCCGTACCCGCACCACGGGAGGCAGAAGATCTTGGTGGTGTCGCTGCCCATGAAGCCCTTGACCGGCTCCAGCTCGTCGACGGGCACGCCCTCCAGACGCAGCAGCAGCCGCTTGTTGCCCGGACCGCCCAGGGCGTACTCGCCGATGCGGCCGTCGCTGCGCACCACCCGGTGGCAGGGGATGAGCAGCGGCACCGGGTTGTGCTTGAGGGCGGTGCCCACGGCCCGCACCGCCGCGGGCCGGCCGATCTCCCGGGCCACCCAGCCGTAGGGCCGGGCCTCGCCTGCCGGGATGGAGGCCGTGCACTCGAGCACGTCGCGCTCGAAGGGCGACACGATGCGCAGGTCGGCGAAGGTCGGTCCCCCCTTGCCGTTGAGCCTCCGGTCGAGGGCGGTCGCCACCCGCTTGGGCGGCGCGTCGGGCCAGCCTCGCAGCGGCCTGCCCACCCGCGCCGCGAAGTCGGCGGTGAAGGAGGGCGACTGGGACAAATAGGAGATGCCCCGGGTGTTCCACGCCACTAGCACGTCGCCGACGGGCGAGGCGTAGGAGGCGAAGACGTCGGCCAGCCCCACCGACTCGAGGACGGCGGGCAGGAGGTCGGACGGGGCCGGGGTGGCGAGCGAGGGGGCGGTGAGGGGAGTGGTCACGATGACTCCTTCAGTTGTTGCAGGGCCCGGGAGACCTGGGCCTTGACGGTGCCGACGGGGCGGTCGAGGGCCTCGGCCACCTCGTCATAGGACAGGCCGTAGGCATGGCGGAGCACGACGGGGACGCGGTAGCGGTCGGGCAGCGCGGCCAGTCGCACGGCCAGGGCGGCGGCCCCGTCGGCCTGCTCGGCCCTGATGTCGGGGCCTGCCGCCGGGTCGGCCGGATCGGATGCGTGGGCCTGGTCGAACACGGTGGTCCGGGGCCGGCGGCCGTTGTCCCGGGCCCGGTTGCGGCAGACGTTGACGGTGATGCGGGCCAGCCACGGCCGGGGGGCCAGGGCCAGGATGCGCTCCGGCTCGAAGCCGGTCAGCGACTTGTAGGCCCGGACGAACGTCTCCTGGGCCACGTCGTCGGCGTCGGCCGGGGACGTGAGGCGAAGGGCGGTGGCGTAGACCGCGTCCTGGTGGGCCCGCACGAACGCTTCGAACGCCTTGTCGAGGTCGGCCGCCAGCCGGTCGTTGAGGGTCACCATCCAGTAGAACCCCGACGGCCGCGAATGCGTTGCACGCCTCGCATCATCGCGAGGCTGGGAGTGCTAGACGGCGAGCAGCGCGGCGTCGAGGCGCACGTCGGCCTCGGCGAAGACGACGGGCAGGGTCCACCCGTCCGAGCGGCGGCGCACCTTGTAGCCGCCCACGACCTTGTCGACCACCCCGAACCCATGGGACCACCGGCGCTCGAAGCGGTTCATGATCTCCACCGCCGATCCCGGCAACAGCCCTGACTGGCGTGCATCCATGCCGTCAGCAGAACACACCGACTTGACGCTTCTGCGACGGCTCCGTGAACGGCGGGGGAACAGTGACCTACGTTTGCTGCATGCGACGACTTTTCCTGGCGGTGGTCTTGCTGGTCCTGTTGGCCGGTTGCGGGAAGGACAAGGGCGAGTCGGCCACGGCCAACATGACCTGCCCGGCCGCGGCCCAGCCCCTCTCCGGGGCCACCAACCTGCCCGCCCAGTTCCCGACCCCGAGTGGCGTGGTGGTGACCGAGTCGAACACGGCCGGTCCTTCCACCATCGTGAAGGGCTACGCCGACAAGAAGCTGGGCGACGTCTTCGACGCCTACAAGTCGGCCCTGGACAAGGCCCCCTATAGCGTGACCAAGAGTGAGCACGACGCCCACGACGCAGAGGTCAGCTTCAAGGGCGAGTCGACCACCGGCCAGGTGCGCCTGGGTGAGCTGTGCAAGGGCCGCACGTCGGTCCAGATCACCGCTCGTCCTCAGTAGCGCCTTCGGGCTGCTCCTGTTGGCCTCGGCCGGGGTGGCATCCGGCGCCGGGCCGGGGGAGATCCCGCTGCCCGCCCCGGCGCCCCCCGCGGCCCGCACCGACCCGCTGGCCCTGCTCGGCCCCGACCCCAATGGCGACCTCCCCAGCCGCGCCCCCGGCCCTGTGGCCGACGACGAGGTGGTTCGGGTGGGGCTGGCGCCCGACGGCTCGGTGCGGTCGGTGCGGGTGGACCAGCGCCTCACCATCGCGGGCGTGGGCGACTTCGACATGAAGGTCCTGGGCCCGGCTTTGGACGTGGTGGGGCGGGAGGGCGCGTCGCCCCAGCCCGGCCTGCGCAACGGCACGGTGATCTGGCAGGGGTTCAGCCCCGGCACCAAGGTGCTCGAGTCGACAGTCACCCTGCAGACCGACTTCGAGCGCACCCGCCTGCCGGTGCGGGTCGAGGCGGGTGGGAGCGAGGTGGTGATCGCCAACAGCACGGCCGTGCCCGTGTCGCTGTCGGTGGGGCCCGCCGACGCCGGTGCGCTGCGGGCGCTGGTGGCTGCGGTGCGGGGCCGGCTGGCCGCGGGCGTGGCCCCGGTGCCCGGGGCCGACGGGCTGCCCTCGTCGCTGCCCGCCGGGGGGCCGGTGACGGTGGAGCGGCGGGTGGTGCAGGCGCCCATGCGGGTGCAGGGGTCGGCCGGGGGCGTGCCCTTCGACGTGCTGTTGCCCTCGGCT
>DASYMT010000349.1:0-3087 GCA_036008925.1 Acidimicrobiales bacterium
TGGCGCTCAGCTTGTCCACCACGTCGAGCACGTTGCAGGTGGCGCCCACATCGACGCCGTGGCGGTAGGCCACCTCCCACATGGCCGCGTCGAGCCGCAGCGCGCCCTCGGACAGCCCGAGCGGGGTCGGCGTGGTCCAGCCTCCTCGCAGCAGGAGGGGGAGGTGGGCGGTGAGGGCGCACAGCTCGTCCACCTCGTCGTCGGTCAGCAGCCGGTTCGGCGCCTGTCGTTCGATGAGGACGGTGGTCATGCGTCCATGGTCCGCTGGCGGGCCCGGGACTGCCAGTGGCAGGAACGCCATGATGCGCTAGAATCCTGCCATGGCTCCTCGGCCGTCCCGCCCTGCAGGCAAGCGCCACACCGTGGCCGTGCTCCTGGTCGACAACTTCTCGATCTTCGAGCTGGCCGTGCCGTGCGAGGTCTTCGGCATCGACCGCTCCGACATCGCCGCGCCCTGGTACGACTTCAAGGTCTGCGCCCTGCAGCCCGCCCCGCTGCGGTCGAGCATGGGGTTCTCGCTGGACACCGTGTACGGCTACGAGGACCTGACCACCGCGGACACCGTGGTGGTGCCCGCCGGGTACCGGGCCGACGGCTATCCCCCCGAGGCGGTGGACGCGGTGCAGGAGGCGCACGCCAACGGGGCCCGGGTGCTGTCGCTGTGCACGGGGGCATTCCTGCTGGCCGAGGCCGGGCTGCTGAACGGGCGGCGGGCCACCACCCACTGGATGCACGCCGAGGAGATGGCCCGGCTGTACCCGCAGGTCGAGGTCGACCCTCGGGTGCTGTACGTGGACGAGGGCGACGTGCTCACCTCGGCGGGAACGGCGTCGGGCATCGACCTGTGCCTGCACATCGTCCGCTGCGACTACGGGGCCGAGGTGGCCAACGCCGTCGCCCGGCGCATGGTGGTGCCGCCCCATCGGGAGGGGGGCCAGGCGCAGTACGTGGACCTGCCGGTGGCCGCGTCGTCGGAGCCGGGCGACGACCCATTGAGCCGGGTGCTCGGCTGGATGATCGAGCACTTGGACGAGCCGCTGTCGGTGGAGAAGCTGGCCCGGCGGGCCCACATGAGCCCCCGCAACTTCGCCCGCCGCTTCCGGGCCGTGACGGGGACGACCCCGCACCAGTGGCTGCTCAGCCAGCGGGTGCTGCTGGCCCAGCGGCTGCTGGAGACGTCGGACGACTCGGTGGAGCGCATCGCCGACCGGTGCGGGATGGGCACGGCGGCCAGCCTGCGGTTCCATTTCCAGCGGGCCGTGGGCACGGCGCCCCTCGCCTACCGCCGCACGTTCCGGTCCGCCGACGCGGCCGGGTAGCCCGCCCCTCCGGGCCCGCCTCGGCGCCGCGAGCCGCGCCGTACGATCGCGGCACATGGGAGACGCCCTGTCGCAGCACGAGCTCGAGGCCGCGCACTGCTGGGAGGCGGCCGACCGGGTGCCCGGGCGCCCGGAGATGACCGACTTCCGCCGACGGCTCAGCTACCACCAGTCGCGGTGGCGGGAGTCGAACGGCCACCCGATCGGGTCGCAGCCCATCGGCCGGTCGAGCGACGGGACCCCGCCCCGCCTTGTCGGGAGCCGTATCCCGCTCGACCACGCCCGCCGCACCGGCGCCAACTTCATCACCCCGGCCGCGCTCGACGCGGCGAAGGCCCGGCTGTCGGCCAAGGAGGCGCATCAGTCGCTGAGCGAGCAGCGGCTGTGGGCCGACCTGCTGTCGTCGACCGCGATGTGCTTCAACCTGTTCGGCGACCTGGCCGCCGATCTTCGACTGGCCGATCGGGCCGTCCACACCTTGTGGCCGGACGTGCCCGGCACGGTGTGCGCCGTGCGCTTCGAGCACTCGCCGGGCCGCCTCGACCGGGCGTACACCGGCAACCTCATGGCGTTCTCCGTCGCCTTCGTGCTCGACCTCGGGGACGGGACGCAGGGCATCGTGGGCGTCGAGGCCAAGTACCACGACCGGGTCCAGCGGCACGTGCCGAAGCCGACCCGGCTGGCCCGCTACCTGGAGGTGGCCGACACGTCGGGCGTCTTCGGCCCGGAGGCCGTCGACGCGGTCAAAGGGACCGACCTGCTCGTGATGTGGCTCGACCACCTGCTGCTGCTGTCGATGCTCCAGCATCCGAGCCGCACGTGGAGCTGGGGCCGGTTGGTCCACGTCTACCCCGCGGGCAACAGCGACTTCGCCCAGGCCTGCGCCCGCTACCGGTCGCTGCTGGTCGACCAGTCGACGTTCTCCTCGGTCACCCTGGAGGAGGTCCTCGACTCCGGCGCTCTTTCCGGGCCGACGGTTGCCGCCCTGCGCGACCGGTACCTTCCGGCCTGACCCCGGACGCGGCCCGGCGGCCGGGCGCGGCGCGATGCGCGCGTCGGCCGCGAGCCTATCCGTGCGCCTACGGGGTAATGGCCGTCATCTTGGCCCGGGCCTCGTTGCGGGCCCGCACCTGCACGACCTTGTTCACCGCGTTGAGGTAGGCCCGGGCCGAGGCCTCCACCACGTCGGTCGACACCCCTCGGCCCGTCACCTTCACGCCCTCGACCTCGAGCTGCACGATCACGTCCCCGAGGGCGTCCACCCCGCCGGTGACCGACGAGACGTTGAAGTCGGTGAGCCGCCCGTCGATGCCGGTGGCCGCCTTGATGGCCTTGCAGGCGGCGTCGATCATGCCGTCGCCCTCGGCCGTGGCCTCGGCCTTCTCGCCGTTGCGGACGACCACGACCTTGGCCTGGGGCACCGCCACCGTGCCGCCCCGGACCTCGAGCGACTCGAAGACGAACTCGGGGGCCCGGCCCCCGCCGATCTCCTCGGCCACGATGGCCTCCAGGTCGGCCTCGGTGAGCTGGACCTTGCGGTCGGCCAGCTCCTTGAACCGGGTGAAGGCGGCGTTGAGGGCGTCGCCGGTGACGTGCAGGCCC
Organism: Acidimicrobiales bacterium; assembly: GCA_036008925.1. GTDB lineage: Bacteria > Actinomycetota > Acidimicrobiia > Acidimicrobiales > JAUTXP01 > DASYMT01. The sequence continues at coordinate 2,922 of DASYMT010000349.1, forward strand.
ATCTTCTCCAGCGTGTCCTTGAAGGCATGGCGGCCCGAGTGCTTGCCCAGCACGATCTGGCTGCCGGTCTGGCCCACCTCGGAGGCGTCGATGATCTCGTAGGTCGAGCGCTCGGCCAGCACGCCGTGCTGATGGATGCCGGACTCGTGGGCGAAGGCGTTGCGGC
>DASYMT010000350.1:0-1967 GCA_036008925.1 Acidimicrobiales bacterium
TCGGTGGGGGCGTGGGTGGTGCCGCTCGACGCATTGGCCGAGTGTTGGGTCGACGGGCCGCCCCAGGACCCGCCGCCCCTGCCCCATTTGGCCTGCCCCGAGCCCCGGGGCCTCGACCTGGCGCTGACGCTGGAGGTCAACGGCGCCGTCGTCAGCCGCACCAACGCCCGCCACCTGTACTGGTCGATGGCCCAGCAGTTGGCCCACCTTACCTCCAACGGCGCCCTGGCCCGCACCGGCGACCTGTTCGCCACCGGCACCGTCTCCGGGCCCGAGCCGGGAAGCGAGGGCAGCCTGTTCGAGCTGTGGCGGGGCGAACGCTGGCTGGCCGACGGCGACACCGTGGTGATCCGGGGCGACGGGCCTGGCGGCGCCGACCTCGGTCAGGTAACGGGCACCGTCGTGTAACAAACGGGGAGGATTTTGCACGGCCAGGGTCGAAACCGGACTTCGTGCGCATACCTACCAAATCCCTCATCGTCGCGGGCGCGGCGGCCGTCCTGGCCATGACCGGCCTGGGCGTGGCCCCCACCCAGGCGGCCGGCGTCGCCCCCACGAGCGGCTGCGTGGCCAGCGTGCCCGAGCCGGGCACGACCGACCCCGTCCAGATCTGCTACTCGCTGTTCAAGCCGGTCGACGCGTCCGCCGCCGCGCCCGTCCCGCTGATCTTCCACAGCCACGGCTGGGGCGGCAGCCGCACGTCGGCCGCGGGCTCCTTCGCCAGTTGGACCGACGCGGGCTACGGCGTTTTGAGCTTCGACCAGCGGGGCTTCGGCCAGTCGGGCGGCAAGGCCCACGTCGAGAACCCCGACTTCGAGGGCCAGGACGTGCAGAAGCTGGTCGACATGGTGGCGGGCCTCGACTGGGTGGCCCAGGACGCCCCCGGCGACCCGGTCCTCGGCGCCATCGGCGGGTCGTACGGCGGCGGCTATCAGTTCGTGGGCGCCTTCAGCGAGCTGCGGGACCGGCCCGACCACGCCACCCGCTTCAACGCCCTCGCCCCCGAGATCACCTGGTGGGACCTCAAGGAGAGCCTGGCCCCGCAGGAGGCGGCCCGCACCGCGTGGATCACCGCCCTCTACGCGACCGGCGCCACGGCTCACACCACCACCGTGCACGAGGGCCTGGCCTACGGCGCGGCCACCGGCGACTGGCCCAAGGGTCAGATCCCGGGCGTGGACCTCGACGCCTTCTTCCTGAAGAACGGCCCGGCCTGGCACGTGAGCCAGGGCCGCACGCTCGACATCCCCGTGCTGTTCGGCCAGGGCATCACCGACACCCTGTTCCCGCTGCACCAGGGCCTGCAGAACTGGGCGAAGGCGCTCACCCCGGCGGCCCGCGCCAGGAGCATCTTCGTCGGCTACAACGGCGGGCACGTGCTGCCCAACGCCTTCCCCTACACGCCCGCGGTCGCCGGCGACCCGTGCAGCAAGAAGCTCGCCGGCGGCAGCTTCCGCGACCTCACGCTGCGGTTCTTCGACCACGCCCTCAAGGGCAAGAAGCCCAGCCTCAAGGGGTACGGCGAGTTCCACCTGGCCACCGCCGGCAACACCTGCACCACGACCCGGTCGGTGACCGCCAACGCGTCGTACCCCGTCGGCACGGTGGCCACCAGCGCCGCCGCCGGCGCGCCGCTCGCCTTCAAGGTCGCCGACGGTCCGCTCCGCATCGCCGGTACGCCGTACCTGGACGGCACGCTGTTCGCCGCGGGCGTCAACAACCGGGCCTTCTACGGCCTGGCGGTCGGCACCAGCCCGGCCGACGCCCAGCTGGTGCAGGGCAACGTGCTGCCGCTCAACGAGCTGCTGCCGGTCGCCGGTGAGAAGCGGAGCATCGAGCTGCCGTCGGTGGCCGTCGACGTGCCCAAGGGCCAGTCGCTGTTCGTCCTCGCCAGCGCGGTCAGCGACATGTTCGCGGCCATGGGCAGCCGCACGCCGGGCGCGGTCGTGCTGCAGGACGCGGCCGTG
>DASYMT010000351.1:0-3844 GCA_036008925.1 Acidimicrobiales bacterium
CCGGCTGGAGAAGCACCTCGCCGCGTGGCTGGGGGCGTGGCCGCCGCCGCCCGGACGGGTGCTGGTGGTGGGCACGCCGATCCGGGAGGCGCCGGGGTGGGACGGACGGGCCCGGGCCGTGCTGGGCGTGTCGACGCGGGACGGGGCGGTGGTGTCGGTGACGCCCGCGCTGGCCGCGGAGATGGGCGCACTGCCCAAGGACGTCGACGTGGCCGAGGTGGGCACGCGGCTGAGCCGGTTGGCGGGCGGGCGGCTGTACGCCGGGGCGTTCCGCTGGTGCGAGTCGCCCACGCCGTTCGAGGACGCGGGCGTGTGGGTGCCCCGGGAGGACGAGCGGGTGCCCGAGTGGCTCAAGCCCTTCAACGGCGACGTGCTGGTGGCCTTCGACCCCGCCTCGGGCGCCTACCTGGCGGGCGTGGGCGTCAAGCGCCACGACGACTTCGGGCACGAGCTGTCGGTGGGCACCGAGCCCGAGGCCCAGGGCCGGGGGCTGGCCCGGCGGCTGGTGGCCCAGGCCGCCCGCCGGGTGATCGCGGGCGGGGCCGTGCCCACCTATCTCCACGACTTCGCCAACGCCGCGTCGGCCAAGGTGGCGGCCGCCGCGGGCTTCCCCGACCACGGGTGGCGGGTCCTCGGCATGGGCCCCTGACCCCGCCGCCCTCCACCTCGCGTTTCCACAGGCACTGTCCCTGTGGAAACGCGAGGTGGGGCGGGCTCGGCGGGCCACGTGGCGCCAAAGCGTGCGGCCGGCTTACGCTCCCGGCCATGACTGACCTGGGGAATGTGTACGCGGCGGCTCGCAAGCGGGTGACCGAGTTGACCGTGGGGCTCACGCCCGAGGAAGCGGCGCGCGTCGTGCCCGCCTGCCCCGAGTGGACGGTGAAGGACGTGCTGGCGCACGTGGCGGGCGTGTGCGACGACGTGCTCACCGGCAACATCGAGGGCGTGGCCAGTGACCCGTGGACGGCGGCCCAGGTCGAGAAGCGCAAGGCCGTGCCGGTGGAGGGCGTGCTGGCCGAGTGGGCCGACAAGGCCGCCCAGGTGGAGCCGCTGGTTGAGTTCTTCCCGGGGCGGGTGGGCGAGCAATTCGTGCTCGACATGACCACCCACGAGCACGACCTTCGCCACGCGCTGGGCGCGCCGGGGGCCCGGGAGAGCGACGGCGTCGACGTGGGCGTGAAGTTCATGGTCGAGGTCGGCTTCCTGGCCAACGTGGCCTTGCGGGGCCTGCCCCCGCTGGAGGTCGTGGCGGGCGAGCACCGGTGGGTGACGCAGGAGCGGCCCGCCGCCGAAGACGTGGACACCGCCATCCAGGAGGCGGCCGAGGCAGTGCTGACCGGCGTCACCGGGCCGCTGCTGGGCGACGCGGGCGCCTCGGCGGCCGGGTCGCTGAAGGTGTCGGCCTTCGAGCTGATGCGGGCGTTGAGCGGGCGGCGCAGCCTCGAAGAGATCCGGGGCTTCGGCTGGACGGTCGACCCCGAGCCCTATCTCCGCGCCTTCCAGTTCGGGCCCTTCACCACTCGGCCCGACGCGCTGAGCGAATAGCCGGGCGTCGGCGTCTCGTCGACTAGCCCGAGCCGCCGCCGCGGCCGCGGTTCCGGCCTTGGCCTGAGCCGCCCCCGCCCTCCTCCATGTGGCGCAGGGCTTCGACCAGCCGGTCCCGCTCGGCCCCGCTGAGGCGGGCGTCGGGGTGCATGAGGGTGAACTTGCGGGGCGGCATGGAGCCGCTCTCCACCGGGTCGTGCAGCTTGTCCTTGTGGCGGGACCGGGCCCAGTCGGTGAAGTTCAGGGCGGCCCGGCCGTCCTTCACGTCCTTGACCACCAGCCACGACATGGGCGCCACGTCGCTGTACCACGGCCACGTCGTGCGGTTGCTGTGGCAGTCGTAGCAGGCGGCCACGGCCAGCCGCCGGGCGTCGGGGGAGGGCCACGGCGCCTCCTGTCCCACCGGCGGGTTGGCGTGGTCGTGGCCGTACGGGACGAGTTGGATGCCGATCGCCACGACGGCGCCCGCGAGCAAGAGGGCCTTCAGCACACGGAAGGCATACCCGCCTCAGGCGCCCATTGCATGAAAGCCACCGTCGACGTGGACGATCTCGCCGGTGGTGGCGGGGAACCAGTCGGACAGCAGCGCGCACACGGCCCGGGCCGCGGGGTCGGGGTCGCGTACGTCCCACCCCAGCGGCGCCCGCTCGCCCCACACCGTCTCGAAGGTGGAGAAGCCGGGGATCGAGCGGGCCGCGACCGTGCGCAGCGGGCCGGCCGAGACCAGGTTGACGCGCACGTGCGACGGGCCCAGGTCGCGGGCCAGGTACCGCGAGGTCGACTCCAGTGCGGCCTTGGCCACGCCCATCCAGTCGTACTGGGGCCAGGCCACGGCCGCGTCGAAGTCGAGGCCCACGATCGACCCACCGCCCGCCTTCGCCAACAAGGGCACGGCCAGGTCGGCCAGCGCCTTCAACGAGTAGGCCGACACGTGCATGGCGACCGAGACGTCGTCCCATGAGGCCGACATGAAGTTGCCGCCCAGGCACGACTCGGGGGCGAAGCCGATGGCGTGCACGACGCCGTCGAGCGCGCCCCAGCGGGCGTCCAGCACGTCGCGCACCGACGCCAGGTGGTCGGGGTTGGTGACGTCGAGCTCCACGACGTCGACCGGCTTGGGCAGCCGGCGGGCGGCTCGCTCGGTGAGGCTCATGGCCCGCCCGAACGAGGTGAGCACGATCTCCGCCCCCTGCTCCTGGGCCAGCCGGGCCACGGAGTGGGCGATGGAGCTGTCAGTCAGTACCCCGGTGATGAGCAGTCGCTTGCCGTCCAGCAGCATTGTGGCCTCCTTAGAGCGGTCCGTTGGCGTGCCGGCGCCGAGGCAGGTCCTCCCGCTTGCGGCGCAGGGCCCGCAGCGCTAGGGCGACCACCTCCCGCGTCGACAAGGGGTCGATCACGTCGTCCACGTAGCCCCGCCGGGCCGCGATGTCCGGGGTGCAGAAACGGGCCGTGTAGTCGGCCTCCAGGGCAGCGCGCTCGTCGGGCCCGATATCGCCCCGCCGCCCGTGCAGGATCTCCACCGCGCCCGCCGCGCCCATCACCGCCATCTCGGCACCGGGCCAGGCCACGCAGCAGTCGTTGCCGAGGCCCTTCGAGTCCATCACGATGTACGCCCCGCCGTAGGCCTTGCGCAGCACCACGCACACCCGGGGCACGGTGGCCGCGGCATAGGCGTGCACGAGCTGGGCGCCCTTGCGGATCATCCCCCGCCACTCGATGTCCTTGCCCGGCTGGAACCCCGGCGTGTCCACGAAGGTGATCAGCGGCAGGTTGAAGGCGTCGCACAGTTGCACGAAGCGGGCGCCCTTCTGCGACGCCTCGATGTCGAGCGTCCCGGCCAGGGCCTGGGGCTGGTTGGCCAGCACGCCCACCGGCCGGCCGTCCATGGTGGCGAAGGCGGTGACCAGGTTGGGCGCGAAGCCCGCCCACAGCTCTAACAGCTCGGCGTCGTCCACCACGTCGCGCACCACGGTCCGCACGTCATAGGACGACGTGGCCGAGTCGGGCACGGCCGACGCGGCCGCCGTGCAGCGCCGCTCGATGGAGTCGTCGGTGGGCCACACCGTCGGCTCGGCCAGGTTGTTGTCGGGCAGGAAGGCGAGCACGTGAATGGCCGCCTCCAGCGCGGCAGGCTCGTCGGGGACGACCAGCGCGGCCACACCGGAGCGGCCCGCGTGCACGGCCGATCCGCCCAACCCGGCGGCGTCGACCGTCGCGCCGGTGATGGCGGCCACCGACGCGGGCGACCCCACATAGGCATATGCGTCGGCCGTCATCACCACCACGTCGGCCAGTCCCA
>DASYMT010000352.1:0-2439 GCA_036008925.1 Acidimicrobiales bacterium
GCCCCAGCTCCATCGACCAGGGCTTCCACGCCATCCCCCAGCGCACGTCGGGCAACCCCCAGGTCCCGGCCTGCTTCTACCTGCCCGGCGACTACACGTGCATCAAGGACGCCGAGGCCATGGCGTGGAGCGCGTCCGACCGGCCGCCCGGCGCCAACCAGGCGGGCTGTTGGCGGTCCATCGAGGCGGGCGCCCGCTATCTGCCGAAGGACTGGAAGACGGGCGACATGTCGAAGGACACCTACGCGCCAAGCGACCCGTGCAACGGCTACAACTCGTCAGTCAGGTTCAACCTGAGATGAACAGGAGACCCCCCATGCGCCGTGCTGCCTTCGGCCTGCTCGGCCTGTCCGCCCTCGTCGGCCTTGGGATGGCGGGCGGTGTCGGCCCGGCCCGGGCCCTCAGCCAGCCCAGCGAGACGGTGAGCCGACACAAGGCGCTGGTGAAGGACTACCCGGCGCTCACCGGCCAGTTCCCGAGCCAGCCCAACCCCACCCAGTGCCTGGCCGCCAACTTCTGCGACGTCATCCCCCTCGACGTGCAGGTCCCCACCGACATCGCCCCCGGCGACGACTTCGTCCTGAAGGTCATCGTGTCGTGGGAGGACGTCACCGATGACTTGGACATGTACCTCTTCGACGACGGCCAGACCCAGCAGGAGAAGGACCAGAACGGCGGCGGCGACCCCGCCTCCGGCACCCCCTCGGCGGGCCCGTCCTACACCCAGAAGGCCTCGGCCACCAACGGCGAGGGCCAGATGGACCTGACCCTGGCCGAGCCCCGGCTGGGCAAGTACAACCTCGTGGTCAACCACTACCTCGGCAACAACACCGGCTACCACGTGGACGCCCGGATCATCGTCGCGGGCTTCAAGCGGCCCTTCGAGTCGCTGGAGCCGCCGCCCCCGAGCGTGACCGAGGACAACACGGCGCCGCCCGTCGACACCAGCGGCCAGCCAGTGTCCGGGGACCCGACTGCGCCCGCCGGGGTGTTCGGCGCCCCGGCCCGGCTCGACGACGTGCACCCCTTGGTGGACAGCGACCTCGACAACCTGTTCAAGGCCAAGGGCGCGGTGTCGGCCACCAACGTGAGCGGCGTGCTGCCCACGGCCACGGCCAAGCCGCCCGTCCCCCCGTCCGGGATCGCCCTGCTGTTCTGGCTGGCCGTGGTCCCCGGCAGCCTCCTCGGCGGGCTGGCCTTCTGGCTGGTCAAGCGGCGCCGGGCCACGTTCACCTTCGGGTGAGCCGACTGGGGCCGGCGTGAGCACGGAGGCGGCCGCAGGCGCGGCTGGGCCCGGCCGGGCCGAGGCGGGGGGCGACGCGGTGCGGCGCTATGCCCCGCTGGCCGTCATCTTCGTGGCCCTGGCCATCGTGCTGGCCGTGCTGCCCTCGGCCCTGAACCTGCCCCAGTCCAACCCGACGCAGACGCTCGAGTACGCGCCGGTCCCGCCCGACGACCAGAGCAACGACGCCGTGCAGGGAAACCTGGGGGCGCTGGGCCTGGGCGCCAGCGCCGGGGTCAAAGGCGGCGGGGCCCGTGGCGGCTCGGGGCCGGGCGGGACAGGCGCACTGCCGGTCGAGTCCCCACCGACGCCCGACGAGGCCGAGTACCGCTGCGTGGGCAAGCCGCCCCGCCAGACCGAGGACCCGCTGTCGCCGCCGTGCGTGCCGTTCTTCGACGGCGACAACTTCGGCCACACCTACCAGGGCGTGTCGGAGAAGGAGATCCGCCTCCTCGTCTACCTCGACGGCGGCGTCAGCTACATCTCGGGCAGCAACACGGCCAACCAGGTGGCGCCCACCAACGAGTACCACGACCTGTTCAAGCCGCCTGACCCGCAGAAGGGCGACCACCTGACGGTGGCGTCGCTGCGGGTGTGGCAGAAGTACTTCAACCTGCGGTTCCAGCGGTACAAGCGGGTGGTCCACTTCTACGTGTTCTTCTCCAGCGCCCGGGGCAGCGACGCCCGCCGGGCCGACGCGGCCGACAACTTCGCCAAGGTGAACCCCTTCGCCGTCATCTCCTTGGCCACCGAGGGGTTCGAGGACGAGTACCTGAAGGCCATGGCGGCCAAGGGCGTGTTGAACTTCGGGTCGTTCAGCAGCAGGCCCGCCTCGCTGTTCCAGCGATTCCCCAAGATGGTGTGGGGCTACCTGCCGTCGGTGGAGCAGCAGGCCGAGAGCTACACGACCTACCTCTGCCAGAAGGTGGTGAACAAGGACTCCGTGCTGGCCGGGCCCCTGCTCAACAACCAGAAGCGCAAGCTGGGCATGATCTTCACCGACGACCCCAAGCACGAGGGCCTCATCAACTTCGGCAGGCTGGTGGTCAACAAGGTCGAGGAGTGCGGGGGCAAGGTGGAGCTCTTCGCCCGCTTCCACCCGTGCTGCGTGGCCCAGAACGGCGGGGGCAACCCGGGCGACGCCACCACGTCGATGG
>DASYMT010000353.1:0-2360 GCA_036008925.1 Acidimicrobiales bacterium
CGCGGGCCGTACCACCGCGCCGTTCGCCGGGTGGTACCAGGCGGCCAAGCACGCCATCGAGGCCCTGTCGGACGCCATGCGCATCGAGGAGGCGGGCAGTGGCGTCAAGGTCGTGCTGGTCGAGCCGGGCGGGTTCAAGACCGGCATCTGGGACGAGTTCGAGCGCGACATCGCCAAGCGCGCCGAGCAAGGGTCGCGGTTTGCCCCGGCCTACCGCCGGTCGCTCCAGGGCCAGCGGCTGCTGGAGCCGATCATGGGCAACCCGCAGCAGTGCGCCAAGGTGATCGCGGGCGCGCTCGACGCCCGTTCGCCCCGGGCCCGCTATCTGATCGGGCTCGACGCCCAGGCCATGAACCTGGCCGACACGCTCACCCCCACCTTCCTCAAGGACCGGGTCATCCGGCTCGGCCTGGGCCTGTAGCGGCGGCCAGCAGCGCGCACAGCCCGTCGAACAACTGGGGCGGGGCGACCACGATGGTGCCGTCGTCGAGCCGGTCGACCAGCGCGCCGGCCTCGGTGCAGACGACCGTTCCGGCGGCCGTGTCCCAGGGCTGCGTGCCCCGCTCGTAGTAGGCGTCGAGGCGGCCTGCCGCCACCCAGCACATGTCGCTGGCCGCCGACCCGGCCCGTCGGACGTCTCGCACGGCGGGGAGGACGAGGGCCAGCTCCTCGGCCTGTCGGCGGCGGCGGGCCGCGTCGTAGCTGAAGCCGGTGCCGACCAGGGCGGTGGCCAGGTCGGGGGCGCCGTCCACCGGGCCGAGGCGGGCGCCGTTGAGGAAGGCGCCGCCGCCCCGCACGGCGGTGAAGGTCTCGGCGTGGACGGGGTCATGGACCACGCCGACGGCGGGCACGCCGTCCACCTCGGCCCCGATCGACACGGCCCACGAGGGGAAGCCGTAGAGGTAGTTGGTGGTGCCGTCGAGCGGGTCGACCACCCACTGCACGCCGCTCACGCCGGGTGCGGCGGTGCCCTCCTCGCCCAAGAGCGCGTCGTGGGGCCTGGCTTTGCGGATGCCGTTGACGATGAGCGCCTCGCTGGCCCGGTCCATCTCGGTGACCATGTCGGTGCGGGTCGACTTGGTCTCCACCAAGGTGCGCACCCTGGCCTGGCCGTCGAGCAGCAGCCGCCCGGCCGCGTGGGCCAGGTCGACGGCCAACTCCAGCAACTGCTCGTCCGTTGAACTCACGCCCCAGGTCTAGCGTGCAACGACATGATCGAACTGCGCATGATCGACCTGCGCTCCGACACGGTCACCCGCCCCACGCCGGAGATGCGCCGGGCCATGGCCGACGCCGACGTGGGCGACGACGTCTACGGCGAGGACCCCACCGTGAACGCCCTCCAGGACGCGTTCGCCGAGCGGGTGGGGATGGAGGCCGCGCTGTTCGTGCCGTCGGGGACGATGGGCAACCAGCTCGCCCTCCGGCTGCTGGCCGCCCCGGGCACGGCGGTGGTGGCGGGCAGGCGCCAGCACGTGGTGGTGTACGAGAACGGGGCGGGCGGGCGCAACGCGGCGGTGCAGTTCCACACGGTCGACGACGCCGACGGCACCATCTCGCCCGACGACGTGGCCTGGGCCCTCGCCGCGGCCGAGCACCACTATCCGCGGCCCAGCCTGGTGTGCATCGAGAACACCCACATGCCCGCCGACGGGGCCCCCTGGCCGCTCGACCGGCTCAAAGCGGTGCGGGCTGCGGCGGGCGGCCTGCCCATCCACATGGACGGGGCCAGGTTGTTCTCGGCCGAGGTGGCGACGGGCGTGTCGGCCCGGGACTACTGCGCCGATGCCACCACGGTCATGTCGTGCCTGTCCAAGGGGCTGTGCGCGCCGGTGGGATCGATGTTGGCGGGCCCGGCCGACTTGATCGCTGAGGCCCGGGGCGAGCGCCAGCGGTTGGGGGGCGGGATGCGCCAGGCCGGGGTCATCGCCGCGGCCGGGCTTGTGGCCTTGCGCACCATGGTCGACCGGCTGGCCGAGGACCATGCCCGGGCCCGGCGGCTGGCCGAGGCGGTGGCCGAGCGGTGGCCGGAGGCGGGCTGCGACCCCGAGCGGGTGCGGACCAACGTGGTGACGTGGTCGGTTGCCGATACCGACGCAGTGCTGGCCCACCTCCGGGGCGAGGGGGTGCGGGCCGGGACCATCGCGCCGGGCGTGCTGCGGCTGGTCACCCACAACGACATCGACGACGCGGGCGTGGAGCAGGCCCGTCGGGCCCTGGCCTCGTCGCCCTAGCGAACGGCGGGCGGGGCCCGCGGGCGGGGCCGGCGGCGGCAAGGGGCCGCTAGGGTCGCCGGGGGCTGACGGGAGGGGGCGCATGGCGCTGGTCGAGGTCACCACATTCCGACTGGCCGAGGGCGC
>DASYMT010000354.1:0-2448 GCA_036008925.1 Acidimicrobiales bacterium
TGAAGTTCGCCGACGGCTTCGAGAAGCACCTGTCGCTGGTGCAGGCCCACCACGCGGTGGGGGGCTCGACAGGGGTGGGGCGCATCACGGCCGCGTCGCCCCGGGAGGGGTTCGTGGGCGACCCGGAGGCCGGGCTCTACTACCACCCGATGGTGGTCAGTGGGCTGCGCATCGACGACGAGCTGCCCAACACCGAGACGTTCGGGCCCGTCGTGGGGGTGGCCCGGGTGGGCGGCTTCGACGAGGCCATGGCGTGGGCCAACGGCCATGGCTACGGGCTGTCGTCGTCGGTGTACACGACGTCGCCGGACGTGGCCTTCCGGTTCCAAGACCGCGTGTCGGCCGGGATGGTGTCGGTCAACAACTCGACCAGCGGGGCCGAGGCCCATCTGCCGTTTGGAGGGAACGGGCGGTCGGGCAACGGCAGCCGCCAATCGGGCATGTGGGTGCTCGACCAATTCACCCGGTGGCAGGCGGTGAATTGGGACTACAGCGGCAGGTTGCAGCGGGCCCAGATGGACACGATGGCGATCGAGCCCGACACGGGCTATCGGCTGTAGCGCACTGGTCCGGGCGGGAGGCCGACGCTCGGCTGGGGGCGCTGGTTGGAGCCGTTTAGCTGGGCCGGGAGCCGTTGCCGTCAGCCCGCCACGGCTCGTCGCCGTCGGCGATGGGCAGGCCCTGGCGGCGGCGGTGCTCCTGCCAGGCGGTGTCGAGCACGTGGACCAGGTCCTTGTCCGACAGTTGGCGCACGGTGCCGAGCACCTTGGCCACATCGGGGTCGGCCAAGGGCTCGTCCTCGGCCAGGTACCCGGCCAGTTGGAGGAGGCGGCCCCGGTCGACGCCGAGCACGCCGGCCAACTGGGTCACCCGGTCCGGGCGGGGGACGGCGATGCCGCTCTCCCACCGGGACACGGTCTGCTGTTTGACGCCAAGCCGGCCGGCCAGGTCGCGTTGGTTGAGACGCAACTCCTCCCGACGCGAGCGCAGTGTCTGGGCAAAGATCACAGTTTGCTCCTACCCCCCGATTGGGGGGTCTGCAAGTGTCGCATGTATCGACCCGCTCCTCGTCAGTGGACCCCGACATTGGTGATCGTAGGTGTTGCATCTTACAAAATCGAGCACCCCCCGATCGGGGGGCAGGCAAGAGCCTGGCAGAGCCGGCCGGAGCGGCCCCTGCCGGGGTTGCAGCGGGGTTGCGGCAGGGTTGCTTCGGGCGGTTTGAGGTCAGCCCGTGGCCTGATTGCCCCATTGGCCCTGGAGGTCGGCGGCCAGGTCGCTCAGGGCGGCATGGCGGGCCAGCCCGTCGAGGACGGCCTGGGTCAGGGCGATGAAGAACGGCGTGCCCTCGGGCGGCGACCAGCGGCAGCCGAGGGCGGTGATCCGCTCTTCGGGGAGGGCGTCGATGGCGGCCCAGCACTCGACGAGCCGGCGGGCCGACTCGGCGTCCGCGCTGGCGGCCCAGAAGAACTCGTCCTCGGCGTCGGCCACCGCCTGCCACTCCCGCAGGTAGTCGAGGAACAGGTCGGTGACGCCGTCGGGCAGGTCGAGGCCCAGCTCGTCGAGGTGCTCGCCCACCGCTTCGATGATCCGGATGGTGTTGGGGATCCAGACCCGGGCCGCGGCGCTGGGCAGGGGCCCGAGGCGCAGGGTCACCGTGTCGCCGGTGCGGCTCATGCGGTCGAGCAGGGCCCGGGCCAGCTCGTCGGCCATCTCGGTGAGGGGCAGGTCGAGCTTGGACCACACCCGGTCGGCGCCGGAGCCGAGGGCGAGCTGGCGGGTGGCGTCGTCGGCCTGGGCGGTGAAGAGGAGGATGACCGCCTCGGGGCAGGAGCGGCGGATGCCGGGGAGGGCGGCCACCCCGTCGAGCACGGGCATGTGCCGGTCGAGGACGACGAGGTCGGGCTGGAGGCGGGCCGCGGCCTCGATGGCCTCGGCCCCGTCGGCCGCCTCGCCCACCACGGTGAAGCGGCCGTCGCGGGTCAGGGTGAAGCGCAGCAGGGCGCGGATGTCCGGCGTGTCGTCGACCACCAGGACTCGCACGCCTGACCCGTCTGCCATGACGAGTACAAGCATGGCAAGGACGCCGATCTATGTCGGTGCATCCCGGGGCGTCGGGGTGTCGGTGTGTCGGTGTGTCAGGGGAGGGTGTCAGCCGCGGGTTGGGCGGGCAGCCTGACCGACATGCTCAGCCGCACCGCCAACCGCGCTCGTGCTTCGGCCCGGACCACGGCGTCGACCTCTTCGCAACCACGGAACCAGGGAGCCGCGTCGCTCAATGCCCAGCGCGTCGAGCCCGAATCACTGACGGGTGCGGCCGTGCGGGCTATCGGTCGGGAGCGGGCGTGGTGACGGCGCCCGGCAGGAGGACGCCGTCCTGCCCGTGGATCGCGGACAGCCGGGCGAACTCGGCCGCCAGGAACCCGTCGAAGGACTCCCACCGGTTCA
>DASYMT010000355.1:0-3328 GCA_036008925.1 Acidimicrobiales bacterium
GTTGATGCGCTTGGGGTCGAAGGCGGCCTTCACGTCGTCGTACGAGGCGCCGGTCGCCGTGTAGAGGGGTGTGCCGTTGGTGGGCACCAGGTCGTTGATCTTGGCGACGAGCTGCTCGCGGGTCACCGCGATGCGGTCGACCGGCACCAGGTCCACGTAGTCCGACGGCTGCTGCTGGCGCAGGCCGGTGCTGAAGATGCGAAGGCCCACCAGGTCGTCAGACTTGAACTGGTCGAGGGCGGTGATGGCGGCCCGCTTGGCCAGGTCGAGCTTGGTCTGGCCGTCAGCCGCCTCGTCGCCCATCGACCCCGACACGTCGATCACGAGCAGCACCCGGGCGCCCTTGCGCAGCTCGCCCCACTTCTCGACCAGCTTCACCAGCACGGGCGGCGAGGGCACGCCGAGGGTGGTCTGGGGCTGGGCCGGGTCCACGCCGTTGGCCGCGGTGACCGGGTCGGCCAGCGGCACCGAGGGGTTGCCGGGCCGGAAGCCGAACTCCAGCACTTTGCGCTGGTTGCGGGGCTCGAGCACGAACGACTCGAAGGCCCGGGCCGCCTCCCGCTGCGCGGCCGACACCCACGGCGCGTCGAGCACGAAGAACGGGTTGTCGGAGAAGAGCGTCCCCTCCTTGGGGTAGATGGCCACCAGCGGGATGCGCGGCGGACGGGGCCGCTCGCCGTCGTCGAGGATGCCGTCGGGGTTGCCCCGGTTGTAGTCGATGACCGACTTCTCCTCGACGGCCACGGCCGACACGTAGGTCAGGCCCGTCCCCCGTGCATCGGCCCGATAGAGGTTGTTGAGGAAGGTCAGGGTGGTGTCGCCGTAGTGGACCACGGCCGACTCCACCGCCCGCTGGGCCGCCTCCACCTGCGGGTTGTTCACGTCCTCCAGCGACAGGTCCCGCACCTTGCCGGTGGCCGCGTAGTACTGGGCGATGGTGGCCGACAGCGCGCTGGTGGAGAAGTTGGGGTTGGTCTTGCCGAGCTTGAACGGGCCCCACTCGGGATGGCCCTTGGCCGCCCAGCCGTTGGGGTCGGTGGCCAGCTTGGCCAGGTCGCTGTAGCCCAACGAGGCGTTGGGCCAGCCCAACGCGGTGGCCATGGGCTTGGGCATGGCGATCGTGAGGGGCGTGAGCATGAAGGGCTTGGCGTCGGCCGGGGCGATGGCGGCCTGGCCCTTGTCGGCCAGGCGCTGGTTCACCACCGCGCCCCACGAGGAGGCGGCGGGCGACCACACCACCGGCTTGGGGCCGTTGCCGTCGGGCCAGCCGTCGGACAGCAGTTGGGCGGCCGCGCCCGAGGACTTGCGGGCCACCCGCACGTCGACGCAGCGGCCGTTGGGCTTGGTCTTGTTGAAGGTGGCGGCCAGCTCGGTGAGCAGCATGACCTTCTCGGGCGAGGAGGCCACGTCGACCACCGTGCAGTTCCCGCCGCCAATGCCCGACCCGGAGCCGCCCCGGCTGCAGGCGGCCACCAGCGACGCCGCGGCCAGCACCAGGGCCGCCCCCCGGACCCCGAGCCGTCTCACGACGCCGCGTCCCATGCCTTGCGGAAGGCCTCGAGCAGGCCGGGCTCGGGCACCCCGTTGGCCGGCGGCAGCGCGGCCGACGCGCCCGCGGGCTCGGACAGGCCCGGCACCCGCCAGCCCCGCTTGGACAGGCGGTCGCGCACGGCGTCGCCCACGGACTGGCGCAGGCGGTCCCCGGCCCGTCCCGCCGTGGTGGCCAGCACGAGGTCGGCGCTCATCACGGGCGAAGGGTAGATGAGCTGGGGGCGCGGGGTCCGGGCGTAGCCCGCCAGGCCGTCCAGCAGGTCGGCCTCTACCGATGCATAGGCGTCCTCCACCGACGGGCCCGCGGCCAGCACCTGGCGAAAATCGGGGAAGGCGCTGGGCGTGGCCGCCACCAGCCCGCTCAGCCAGTCCTGGTAGGCCGGGGTCTCCAGGTCGGTGGTGGACAGGTCGGTGCGGCCGCCGAAGAAGTCGACGCTGGCCGCGGCCAGGACGGTGACGCCCACCGCGCTCTCCGACGCGTCGGGCACCGCGATCTTGACCGGGCCCCACGCCTTGTTTCCACCGGGCACGTCGGCCCACTGGCGCTTGGCCGCCACCTGGCCCAGGCACTTCCACGTGAGCTTGCACTGGGCGTCCATCACCGCGGCCCGGTCGGGCCAGACGGCGACGGCCAGGGGCGAGCGGGCCAGCACCGCGGGGCGGTCGGACAGGAACAGGCGGGGGAGCGAGAGGCGGGCCCGGCGCTGCTCGGCGATCACCGGCCAGGGGCTGATGGTGAGCCACCCATCGATGCCGGGGTCGCCCGCCGAGGCCGCTACCCGGCTGGCCGTCTGGCCCGCCGACTCCACGGTCACGTCGGCCACGTGCCTGTCGGCCAGGCCGTGGCAGAACACGGCCAGCTCGGGGATGCAGAGCAGCCGGGGGCGGTGTGCCTTGTCGGCGCTGCGCTGGTCGAGCCGGTCGCGCCCCCAGAAGGCCCCCACGACCATGGCCACGGCGATGAGCAGGGCCAGGACTCGGGTCGGCACGCCGCCGAGGTTAGGGTTCGCCGCCGTGACTACGGCGTACACGGGGTTTTTGGCGGAGTTGGGCCCGGCCCACCTGGAGGCGCTCAAAGGCCGAGGGTGGCGGCGGCGGTTCAGCCGGGGCTCGACGCTCTTCGAAGAGGGCGGCCCCACCGACCAGGTGATGATCATGCTGTCGGGCCGGGTGAAGATCTCGCACTTCACGGCCGACGGGCGCGAGATCATCCTGGCCGTGCGCGGCCCGGGCGAGTTGCTGGGCGAGCTGTCGGCCATCGACCAGGATCCCCGGTCGGCCACCGCGCTGGCGGCCGAGCCGGTGGAGGCGCTGGTGCTCAGCGTCGAGGACTTCCAGCAGTTCGTGTCGACCACGCCGCGCGCGGCCATGGTCCTGCTCACCGGCCTGGTGCGGCGGCTGCGGGAGGCCGACCGCAAGCGCATCGAGTTCGCGGCCTACGACACGGTCGGGCGGGTCGCCCTGCGCCTGCTCGACCTGGCCAAGCAGTTCGGCGAGCCTGCCGAGAAGGGGGTGCGCATCACGCTGCCCCTGTCGCAGCAGGAGCTGGCCGGGCTCATCGGGGCGTCGCGCGAGGCGGTGAGCAAGGCGTTGCAGCACCTGCGCAAGCGGGGGTGGGTGGAGACGCAGCGCCGGGGCATCTCCATCCTCGACCCCGAAGCCCTAGCCAAGCGAGCCCTCCTCTAGCTGTAATGGCCACGGACGTTGTTGACGGTCCTCGAATGAGTTGAGCCTCCGGGCGAGTGTGGAGCTGCTACCGCACCCACTCACCCTGGAG
>DASYMT010000356.1:0-1705 GCA_036008925.1 Acidimicrobiales bacterium
AGCGTGCGCACCACCCGGCGGGTCCGGCGGTCCCACAGGGTGAGGTGCTGCTCGGGCGGCGTGCCGTCGGGGTTGGGGTCGTGCAAGAGGCTGGTGACCAGGTACGTGTCGGTGGCCGCCATCAGGGTCTCCCCGGCGGAATCGAAGGCCGCGCCCACCGGCGTGGCCGACCGGTCGTACTCCACAGAGCCGTTCTCGTTGCCGACCCAGACAGTGTCGGTGTCGGGAGAGGCCACCAGCCCTTGCCCTTCGACGGGCAGGCATCGGGGCGCGGTGGGCTGGTCGGGGGAGTAGGCGCACAGTTCGCCGCCGCGGTCGACGGCCGCCCACGTGCGGCTGGCCACCGCGTCGAAGGCCTCGTCGGTGAGCACGGTGGTGGTATTGGCGTCCACGTCTACCACCATGAGCGTGCGGCCCTGGAGCAACAGCAGCCGCACGCCGAGCGGTTCGTCGGCCAGCACCTGGAGGGCGGCCTTGGCGGGCTCGGCCGCGGTGAGGGCGGCCACCTCGACCGGCTTTCCCGGGTCGAGCCGCCACTGCCTGCGCTCGCCGCGAAGGGCCCGGTCTACGGCCTCGTGACTGCCGACCCGGTTGAAGGTGATCGCGTCGCACGTCCTGGTCCGCAGGCGGCGCACGCCCGGGTCGACGGCGAAGGTGCCGTGGCAGCGCCGCAGCAGGGCTTTGAGCCGTTTGGCGTGCTGGAGCTGGAGGGCTGCCGAGCCGGTGTCGACGGCGCGCTGGTCCTCGGGGTTGTAGGCCAGTTGGGCGAGCTGGGCGGTGGCCGTGTCGAGGGCGGTGCCCAGCGCGTCGAGGGCGGCCCGCTGACGCTCCAAGGCCCGGATGCCGGCCACCGCGGCCGCCGCGTAGGCCGTGAACAGCAGGGCGCCTGCAAGCAGTCCCGCCCCGGCGCCCCAGGCCCAGCGGGGCAGGCGCCCGCGCGTGAGGGCGGGGCGGGTCGGTGTCGCGTGGGGCAGGGCCTCGTCCCAGCCGCCCGGGACGAGGGGCTGGAGGTCGGCCTGGGCGGGCTGGTCAGCCCTCGGCCGCGGCGGCGGCTCTGGCCGCAGCCTTGCGCTCCTGCTTGTACTGGCGGACCTGCCCGAGGCTGGCCGCGTCGGTGATGTCGGCCACCGACATGGCGGTGCCGGGCCGGCCGAAGTCGCCCGCCGCCTCCTGCCAGCCGGGCACGTCGACCCCGAGCTGCTTACCCAGAAGGGCGATGAAGATGCGGGCCTTCTGCTCGCCGAAGCCGGGCAGGGCCTTGATGTTGCGGTACAGCTCGTCGCCCGACGTGGCCGACCTCCACACCCGGTCGGCCTTGCCCCCGTACTGCTCGACCACGATGCGGCACAGCTCCTGCACCCGCTTGGCGTTGGCCGCCGGGAAGCGGTGGATGGCGGGCGTCTTGGAGAAGGCGGCGGCCAGGGCGTCGGGGTCCATGGCCGCGATGTCGGCCGCTTCGAGGTGGCCGATGCGCTGCTTCAGCGAATACGGCCCTTTGAACGCCCACTCCAGGGGGATCTGCTGGTCGAGGACCATGCCGATGAGCAGGGCCAGCGGGTCCTTGGACAGCAGCTTGTCGGCCTCGGCGTCCTGCGCCAGTGCGAGCTTGGGCTTCGGGGCGGGCACGCCCGTCAGCGTACCGACCGCCGCTCGGCCGGCTTTGATCGCGCTCACGTCGGCATACCGACGTCAGCGCGATCAAACG
>DASYMT010000357.1:0-4512 GCA_036008925.1 Acidimicrobiales bacterium
TTGCTGCCTGTGCTGGCCGCGGCTGCTGTCGAGCCTCCCGACGAGCCGGAGCACCACCGCATCCGCCAGGTGCTGGCCGAGCGGGGGGCGTGCTTCTTCCGGGAGCTGGCGGTGGACGACCGGGTCACGCTCGACGCGCTGTGGGACCTGGTGTGGGCGGGCGAGGTCACCAACGACTCCTTTGCCGCGGTGCGGGCGCTGTCGGCCAAGAGGCGCGGCGGGGGCAAGCCTCGGGGCGGGCGGCCTCGGCTGGGCTCGCTGGCCGCGCTCGGCCCGCCCACCGCCCAGGGCCGGTGGTCGCTGGTGTCGCGAGAGCTGGCGGGCGGCGGGCCGGCGGGGGCAGACGCGGGGCGCGGGGCCGGGGCAGGCGCGGGGGGCGGGCCCGGGGCTGCGCTGGTGTCGTCCACCGAGTCGGCCACCGCCCTGGCCGGGACGCTGCTCGAGCGCTACGGCGTCCTCACCCGCGAGGCGGTGCGGGGTGAGGGGGTGCCCGGCGGGTTCGCCCGGGTCTACCCGGTGCTGCGGGCCATGGAGGAGGCGGGCCGCATCCGCCGGGGGTACTTCGTGGCCGGTCTGGGCGGGGCCCAGTTCGCACTGCCCGGGGCGGTCGACCGGCTGCGGGCCTTCCGGGAGGGCGAGGCCGAGGGCCAGCCCGGCGCAGTGGTGCTGGCCGCCACCGACCCGGCCAACCCCTACGGGGTGGCGCTGCCCTGGCCCGCCAAGGGGCCGCAGCGGGCCGCGGGCGCGTTCGTGGTGCTGGTCGGCGGGCTGGCGTCGCTGTACGTGGAGCGGGGGGGCAAGGGGCTGGTGGCGCTTCGGGCCTACGACGGGACGTGGGAGGACGAGGCCGTCGCCGCCCTGGGCGGGCTGCTGGCCGAGGGCCGGTTCAAGCGCCTCACGGTCGAGCACGCCGACCCCGAGCTGGAGCCCCGGCTGCACGCCGCGGGCTTCGTGCCAACGCCCAAAGGCCTGGTCCGCTATGCCTGACCCCGGCCTTCCGGCGGTGCTGAGGGCGAACGCCGCCTGCGGGTCCGCCCGCCGCGGGTCAGCCGCCGCCGTCGTGGTAGGGGATGCAGTCCTGCAGCGAGGGGCAGAGCGAGGTGAACCCGTCCATGGCGTTGTTCGCCTGCTGCTTGATGAACTCGCCTTCGTCCTGGGCTGGGCCGCACACGTCCATGGCCTCGCACCCTGGGTTGGCCGACGCCGGGTGGCTGATGAGCCCGGCCCCGCCAATGCTGAGCGCGCTGACGCCCACGAGGAGCAACCGTCGAATCATGTCTCGTCCCCCTGTGCCGAGCCCCCATGGCCCCGCACAACGACGAACGTTCGACCAAGTCCGACCCTTGTCCTGCGCCGCCGCCCGCCCCGACCGCTGTCTGGGCGACAGGGCCGGCACTGTCGCGCCCCTCTGTCCTCCAGCGTGAGGGAGGCGCAGGGTGCCTGAGGGCGACACCATCTTCCGGGCCGCCCGCTCGCTGGGCCAGTGGCTCGACGGGCGGACGGTCACCGCGGCCCGGACCACCGCGTCGGCCGTGCCCGCGCACAAGCTGGTGGGCCAGCGGGTGGTGGGCGTCGAGGCCCGGGCCAAGCACCTGCTCATCCGGTTCGACTCGGGCATGGTCCTGCACACTCACATGCGCATGACCGGCGCCTGGCACGTCTACCGGGCGGGCGAGCGCTGGCGCAAGCCCGCCCACCAGGCCCGGGTCGTGCTCGAAGTGGGCGACCGGGTGGCCGTGTGCTTCAACGCACCGGTGGTCGAGCTGCTGGCCAAGCGGGGCGAGGAGCTCCATCCCGCGCTCACCCGTCTCGGCCCCGACGTGCTGGTCGACCCTCTCGACCTCGAAGACGTGCGCCGCCGCCTGCGCACCCGTCCGCCCGATATGACGATCGGCGAGGCCCTGCTGGACCAGCAGGTGGTGTCGGGCATCGGCAACATCTGGCGGTGCGAGGCACTGTTCGCCTGCCGTGTCCCGCCTGCCGTGCCGTGGCCTGCCTTGGACGACGCCGTGGTGGACGACCTGGTCCTCGCCGCGGCCCGGCTCATGCGGGCCCGAGTCGAACCAATAGCGCCCGCGCCCAGCGCCAACCAGGCCCTCGGCCCGGCCCGCTTTGCCGTCTACAGCCGCACCGGCAGGCCGTGCCCCCGCTGCCGCACGCCCATCGCCACGGCCAAACTGGGCGAACAGCCGCGAGACGTCTACTGGTGCCCGACGTGCCAACCGTCACCGTGAAAGGAAGGCTCAAGCGGACAGCCGGCGGGTACGACAACTGCACTATGGGACTCGACGCCCTCCTGCCGCCCCCGCTGTCCCGGGCCCACCGTGACGCCACGGCCGACGAGGTGCGCGCCGTACGCGAGCGTGTCGACGACTTCCTGAGCAGGCTGGACGACGACGAGCTGCCCGCGCCGCCCGTCCGGTCCCGTCGCCGCATCGCCCCTGCGTAACGGCTCCGCGAACACCCGGCCGCTAGAACACCGGCAATGCCTGTGCTGGCCGACATCACCCCCCTCAGGGAGTCGAGGGACTTCCGGCGCCTCTACTTCGGCCAGCTCGTCTCCCTGCTCGGCACCCAGGTCACCGTCGTGGCGGTGGCGGTCAACGTCTACGACCTGACCAACTCGTCGCTGCAAGTGGGCCTGGTCAGCCTGGCCCAGATCGGCCCGCTCATCGTGGGCTCCATCCTGGGTGGCGCGGTGGCCGACGCCGTCGACCGACGCCGCCTGCTGCTGTGGTCCCAGGTGCTGCTCGGCCTCACCTCCCTGGCCCTGGTGGCCAACGCGGCAGGGCCGAACGCGCTGTGGCCCGTCTACGTCGTGACCGCGGCCGCCGCGGGCATCTCCGGCTTCGACCGCCCGGCCCGCAGCGCCGCCCTGCCCGGCCTCGTCTCCCGGGCCCAACTCTCCAACGCCTACGCCCTGTGGCAGGTGCTCATCCAGGCGGGCGCGGTCGTCGGCCCGGCGGTGGCAGGCCTGCTGGTCGGGCACTTCGGCGTGGGCACCGCCTACGCGCTCGACGCCGTCACCTTCGGCGTGGCCTTCGTGGCCGTGTGGGGCATGTCGCCCCTGCCGCCTGAGGGCGGCGGCACGCGCCCCGGCCTGTCGTCCATCACCGAGGGCTTCCGCTTCGTGAGGCAGCGCCAGGAGCTGGTCGGCGTGTTCGTCATCGACATCAACGCCATGGTCTTCGGCCTGCCCCGGGCCGTCTTCCCGGCGCTGGCCGAAAGGGTCTTCGGGGGCGGCGCCTCGACCGTGGGCCTCCTCTACGCGGCGCCGGGCGCGGGCGCGCTGGTCGGCGCGCTCACCACCGGCTGGGTGGGCCGCATCCGCCGCCAGGGCATGGCCGTGCTTGTCTGCGTGGCCGTGTGGGGCGGGGCCATGGCCCTGTTCGGCCTCACCACCTGGCTGCCCCTGGCCCTCGCGCTGCTCGCCATCGCGGGCGCGGCCGACGTCATCTCCGCCGTGTTCCGCAACACCATCCTCCAACTCACCGTGCCTGACAACCTGCGGGGCCGGCTCAGCGCGGTGCAGATCGCGGTGGTCACCGGCGGGCCCCGGCTGGGCGACGTCGAGGCGGGAGCGGCGGCCGCCCTGGTAGGCACTCGCTTCTCAGTGGTGAGCGGCGGCCTGGCCTGCATGGCGGGCGTGGCCCTGTGCGCGTGGCTGTTGCCCGGCTTCCGCAAGGCGTCGGTGCTCACCGAACCGGCGGAGGCTCCTCCCCCTTTGGTCCCCGAGCCCCCACCTGCCGGCTCATGAGGCCCGCCCCGTCGACCAGCAGTTGCAAAAGGGGGACGGCCCCGAGCCGGCTCAGGCCCAGCACGCGGGGCACCGAGACGGTGGTGTAGCCGGGCAGCCCGCCCATGCGCACCGACCGGGCGATGGCCCGGGCCACGGTCCAGGCGGGCACGCCGCCCATCCGCACGTCGGGCACGTCGACGGTGAGCGAGGCGGCGTCGTCCAGGGCGGCCCGTCCCGAGAACAGCGTCTTCACAGGCCCGGGCGTGATCGATGTGACCCGCACGCCCCGGCCGTTGAGCTCGCGCCGCAGCCCGTCGCTGAACCCCTGCACCGCGAACTTGGTGGCCGAGTAGACGGTGATGGGCGGAGCCGACACGAACCCGGCGATCGACGCCACGTTCACGACGTGCCCCCGCCGCCGCTCCAGCATCCCGGGCAGCACCCGCTGCGTGAGGTCGATCAGGCCGAGCACGTTGATCTCGAACAGGGTCCGCACCTGGTCCGCGGGCATGTCCTCGACCAGGCCGGTCCAGCCCACGCCCGCGTTGTTCACCAGCACGTCGATCGGCTCGGCCGCGGCGACCAGCGCGGCCCGGCTGTCGGCATCGGCCACGTCGGCCACCACGGGCGTGATGCGCGGGTGCAGGCCGGCCAGCTCCTCCAGCGGTCCCTGGCTGCGGGCCGCGGCCCACACGTGCGCGCCCTTGCGGGCCAGGTGCAGTGCCGTCTCGCGCCCGATCCCGGCCGACGCGCCGGTCACCACCACGCGGGAG
>DASYMT010000358.1:0-11222 GCA_036008925.1 Acidimicrobiales bacterium
TTCTCGATGCCCCACATCAAGGCGTCCATGTCGCTCATGCGCGCCTCGAAGCGCACGTCGTTGCTCATCCCAGTCCCTCCAGCGCACGGTCCAGCGTCGGATGCTGGAAGTTGAAGCCGTTCGACTGGAGTTTGGCGGGCAGCACCCGTTGTCCTGCCAGCAGCATCTCGTCGGCCATGTCCCGCCCGAACAGCACCCGCAGCCCGAAGGCGGGGACGGGCATGACTGCGGGCCGGTGCAGGGCCCGGCCCAACGCCTTGGCGAACCCGGCGCTGGTCACCGGCTCCGGCGCGGTGACGTTCACCGGGCCGACCAGGCCGGCGTCGTGGAGAGCGGTGCGGATGACGCCCACCTCGTCGGCCAGCGAGATCCAGCTCACCCACTGGCGGCCGCTCCCCAGCCGCCCGCCCAACCCGGCCTTGAACGGCAGGAGCTGCTTCTTCAGCGCGCCGCCCTCGGGGCTGAGGACGATGCCGCTGCGCAGGTTGACCACCCGCACGCCTGCGTCCGCGGCTGGCGCGCAGGCCGCCTCCCATTGCCGCACCACGTCGGCCAGAAAGCCGGTGCCGGGCGGGCTCTCCTCGGTGACCGGCTCGTCGCCCCGGTCGCCGTAGTAGCCCACGGCCGACGCGCACACGAAGGTCCGCACGCTTCCCGACGACGCCGCCGCGCCAGCCAGCGCCCGCGTCCCGTTGACCCGGCTGTCGAGGATGCGGCGCTTGTACTCCGGGGTCCAACGGTGGTCGCCGATGCCCGCGCCGGCCAGGTGGACGACGGCGTCGACCCCCTCCAGCACGGCCGGGTCGACCACGCCCTGCTCGGGGTCCCACTGCGAGCCCCGCCGGAGCGAACGGGCGTCGGGGAGGGCGGCCAGCAGGGCGGAGCCGATCAGCCCGGAGGCGCCGGTGACGAGGACGGGCATGCCCGCATCTTCTCTTCAATCGCGTTGTAACAGCCAAGTGAGGGTGCCCGACAGGGCCAGCAGCCCGGCCACCCCGACGGCCACCACCCAGGGACGCACGCCGCCGTAGGCGATGCCCAGGCCGTAGCCGACGCCGACGCTGGCCGCGGTCGAGAGGAAGAGGCCGGCCAGGTCGGCCAGGAGATAGCGCTTGGGGTCGAGGTCGGAGGCGCCCACCGCCGCGCTCACCATGCCGGTGGGGATGATGGCGAAGCGGGCGAGGAACACGAAGCGGGCGCCTTTGCGCTCCAGCACCTTGCGCAGGCGCTTGAGCTGGTCGCGGCGCAGCAGGCGGGCGGCCAGGAAGGGCAGCTCGGCCCGCCCGCCGATCTCTTTGTTCCACGTCCGGCCTAGGGCGAAATAGAGCCAGATGGCGAGGACTTGGAGCGGCACGGCCGCGGCCAGCACGGACGGGAGCCACACCTTGTGCTGTCGGGCCAGAAAGGCGCCCGCCATGATCACGCCCTGGCTGGGCCGCATGAGGGCGAGCACCACGAAGTGGCGCTGGTAGAGGAACGGGGCGAGGGGCAGGGCGAGCACGCCCAGGCCCACGCGCAGCCCGGCCAGTCCGAGGAGGAGGTGCTTGGCCTGGGCGGGGGAGCGGGTGGCGACCGGCATGTGGCCCCATGCCTACCCAGGGTCTGGAGGACGTAGCCCCCCGGAAACAGCCGGGTCCGTCCTCTAGGCGGCGAGGACTGGGGTCAGCGGGGGCAGTCGACCCCTTCGGCGGGCCGGTAGAGGGCGAACACCCGGTCGACCTTGGTGGTGCCGTCGAGGTACTTGCGGGTCCGCTCGGTGCTGACCCGCGTGCACGGGCCCCGGGCCGCCGAGGTCTGGCCCGTCTGGGTGGCGTCCACGAAGTGCGTGGAATAGAAGGTGACGGTGAAGCTGGTGCCCGTGTAGGTGGGCCAGATCAGCACGCCGTAGGGAGTGGTGTTCTTGATCTGGAGGTCGGGGTGCGGGAACCCCATGGTCGCCTCCCGCCCGTAGGGGTAGCGCCCGATGACCAGGCTGTGGCTCTGGTACTCGCCGAAGTCGAGGCCCGCGAAGAAGGCGGCGTTGAAGGTGGTGGTGGCGAACTGGGAGATGCCGCCGCCCACGTCCTCGGCGTGCTCGCCGTCCTGGATGACCGGGGCCACCACGAACCCCTTCTCCGTGGTGCGCTTGCCGATGACGGTGTTGACCGAGAACGTCTCGCCCGGCTTGATGACGTAGCCCCTGATGAGGTCGGCGATGCGGTGGATGTTGGTCACCCGGGGCTCGCAGCACTTGTGGGGGGTGGTGAAGGTGGAGACCTGCTCCTTCACGCCCAAGGCCTTGGCCTGCTCGACCGTGAGGGTGGGCTCGACCCTGGTGAGGGGCAGGGTCACGGGGGTGGCCCGGGACTTGGGCAGGGCCTGCTCGATGAGCCTGGCCGCGCCGGGCCCGCAGCAGCCGGTGCCCGCCGCGCCGGGGATGATCTGGGGGACGCCGCCGACCACGTTGAACCGCGTCTGCGCGGGCGCCTGGCCGGCGTCGGGCAGCAGGGCGGCCAGGTCCTTGGCCGACTTGGCCTGGTCGACGGCCAGTGCCAGCCCGTCGTCGCGGGCCTCGGCCGTGATCCACGAGCGCAGCATCTTGGCCGGCACCGTGGCCTGCTTGCTGCCCGCCTTGACCGGGAGGGGGGCCTTGGTGACCGACACCGCGGTGTCGACCAGCCTCTCGGCCTCGGCGGCCTGGAAGCGGGGTTGCACCGCGCCCCGGTGGACGCGCACGGTGATGGGGGTGCCCTTCCGGGCCGCGGCGGGGAGCTTCTCGACCACCTCGGCCGGGTCGATCCCCTTGCCCGGCTTGCCGTCCACCGCCACCAGCTTGTCGCCCTCCAGCTTGATGGTCGGCTCGACCGGCGCGGTCTGGGGGCCGGGGTCCTCCTTGGGCACCACCCGGCGCACGGACAGGTCGTCGATGCGGACCTGCACCGGGGCCCGGCGGTGGACGAGCACGCCCCGCAGCCAGCTCCCCAACTGGTGGAGGGGCCCGCCGCTGCGGCCCACCGCCATGGTGTTGTCGACCGTCTGCTGGGGGTCGAGGTGGACCCCGAGGGTGGCCGCGTCGGTGACGAAGCTCCCCTTGGGCGCCACCACGTGGACGCTGGCCGTGCGGTAGCGGCCCTCGATGGCGGCCACGGCCTGGGCCAGCTCGGCCTTGGTCAGGCCGCCCACCGGCCGCCCGGCCAGGTCGACGTTGCGGGCCACCCGCCCGTCGTGCCTGGTGCCGTCGACCGCCCAGGCGGCCACGACCGCGAGAAAGAGGCCCGCAGCCGAGGCGAGCGCGATGAAGAGGAGTTTCCGGAGCCGCCGCATGTCGGCCAACACGATCGCGCGATGTGTCACTACGTTTGCGTCATGCAGACCCGACTGACCGAACTTCTCGGCATCGAGCACCCGGTGATGCTGGCGGGCATGGGCGGTGTGTCCTATTCGCGGCTTGTGTCGGCCGTCTCCGAGGCAGGGGGCTTCGGCTGCCTGGGCGCGTCCACCATGCAGCCCGACGAGATGGTGTCGGAGATCCGGGCCGTGCGGTCGGCGACGGACAAGCCGTTCGGCGTGGACCTGTTGACCGCGGCGGGCGACCTGCTGCCCCAGGTGAGGATGATGATCGACGAGGGGGCCAAGGTCTTCGTGGCCGGCCTGGGCGTGCCGCGCGACGTAGTCGAGTTGTGCCACAAGCACGGCGTCATCGTGGTGAACATGTGCGGCAAGGTCCGTCACGCGGTCTCGGCCGTGGCCGCCGGATGCGACATCGTGGTGGCCCAGGGCACCGAGGCGGGCGGCCACACCGGGCAGGTGGCCACGCTGCCGCTGGTGCCCCAGATTGTGGACGCGGTCGGCGACCGGGTGCCGGTGGTGGCCGCGGGCGGGATCTTCGACGGGCGGGGGCTGGCCGCCGCGCTGGCGCTGGGGGCCGACGGCGTGTGGGTGGGGACCCGGTTCATCGCCACCCCCGAGGCCCGGGCCGTGATCGGGTACAAGGACACGCTGCTGGCGATCGGGGAGGACGGCACGGTGGTGTCGCGGGCCTACACGGGCAAGACCTGCCGGGTGGTGCGCAACACCTACACGCAGTACTTCGAGGAGCATCCGGACGAGCTCAAGCCCTTCCCGGCCCAGGTCGGGCGGGCCGCGTCGGACGGGGCCTTCCACCTGGGCTGGGACGAGACGTTCGAGGCCGACCCCGAGCGCGAGTTCTTCCCGGCCGGGCAGGGGGCGGGGGCCATCCACGAGCTGGTGCCCGCGGCCGAGCTGGTGCGTCAGTTCGTGGACGACGCCGAGGCCGCCATCGCCCGCATGGGCGCGGCAGCCGGCTCCGCCAGAGCCGTCTGATCGCGCTCACGTCGGCATGCCGACGTGAGCGCGATCAAAGCGGTGAGAGCAGGGGGCTCGGGGCAGGCCGCAACGGGGGGGTCAGCGGGCGCGGGCGACGGCGTGGCGCACGAAGGCGGCGAACTCCTCGGGGTGACTGGAGTGGGCGCCGTGGGATGCGCCCTCGATGCCGTACACCTCGGCGTCGGGCAGGAGGCGGGCCAGCCGCTCGGTGTTCGCGATGTGATGGGCCCGCGAGCGCGAGCCGTACCCCACCACCACCGGCACGGTCACCAACGCCGGGTCGAGCGGGGCCGGGTCGCCCCGCAGCGAGCGCATGTCGGACAACAGGGCAGGCCCCTCGCCCCGCCGGTCCTCCTTGGCCCGCAGCGGCAGCATCTCCCACCCCTCGTTGCCGAGCATCCGCCGCAGAAAGGCCTCCACCGCGGCGGCGCTGTCGCCCCCGGACAGCGCGGCCCGCAAGGCCTCGCCCCCGGCCGTGTCCTGGGGCCACTCGGGCAGCCACGGCATGGGCGCCTCGTACGCCCCCACCGACCGCACCAGGTCCGGGCGCCGCACCGCCGCGGCCAGCGCCACCACGCCGCCGTACGAATGGCCGACCACCACCGCGGCCCGTCCGTCGAGCAGTTCCAAGAGGTCGTCCACGTGGTCCGCCACCGACTCGGCGGGCGGCGAGGCAAAACGGGACCGGGCGTAGCCCCGGCGGTCGTAGGCCAGCACCGACACGTCGTCCAGCGCGGCCGTCACCCGGTGGAAGCTGGTGCTGCGGTCCATGGCCCCGTGGACCAGCACGACCAAGGGGCCGCCCGACACCGGGTGTTCGACGACATGGAGCTCGGTCACGGCCGGCCATCGTGCCGGCCGGGCGCGGCCTACTCGGCTGAGGGGTCCTGGTCCCGCCGCTGGGGCAGGCGCAGGGTGGCCACCGCGCCGCCGCCGGGGCGGTCGACCAGGGTCAGCTCGCCGCCGAGCGACTGGGCCAGGCGGTGGACCAGGTAGAGCCCGAACGTCCCGCCCTCGCGGTGCAGCGGGTTCGGCCCGGTCAGATAGGCCTGCACATCGAGGCCGTCGAGCCCGGGGCCCCGGTCGCAGACCTGGAGCAGCAGGTCGCCCACCCCCATGGCCTCGGCCCGCACCTCGATGGGCTGGGACCCGTGGCGCAAGGCGTTGTCGACCAGCGCGTTGAGCATGGCCACCAGCCGGGCGGGCGAGGTCACGACCACGAAGCCGGAGGGGATGTCCACGCCGACCGCCCCCGCGCCCCGCAACAGGGCCAGGGCCTTGCCCACCAACTCGTTCAGGTTGACCCGCTGCAGCGAGTTGCGGGCCAGCGAGACGGGCGCCATCTCGGGCGGCGTCAAGAGCTGTTCGAGCACCACGGAGAGCTCGCCCTCCTGATGCAGGTCGCGGACTTGTTCCAGCACGACAGTGTCGAGGGCGCCCCGCAAGGCCAGACGCGCCTCCAGCGACTCCACCGCCGATTTCAACGCGGCGATCTGCACAGCCTGCGCCTCCACCAGGGCAACCATGGCGCGCACCTGCGGGTCGTCGCCCAAATGGACTTCGCTCATCGGGGTTCTATCGGCGTGCGACAGGGCCGTCTTAAACGCCCCGCTTGTCCCCCCATAGCTCGACATGCAGGCGGGGCGTGAGGTTCCAGCCCCGGGCCAGCACCGCGTCGGCCAGCCCGGCCATGCCCTCGCGCACCGCCTCGGACGTCGTCCCCTCGGGCATGACCCACACGGGCGACAGGCCGAAGCCCGCGATCTCGTCCAGGTCCGCGGGGCCGACCGCCACGAACTTGAACACGGCCTTGCCCGTGTCCTGGAAGGCCCGCAGCACGTCGGGCTTGTACCGCCGATCGAGCGGATTGCCCGAGTTGGCCAGCTTGGGGGAGACGTTGAACTGGTCGACCAGGGCGACCAGCTCGGGCCGGGGCGCGATGGTGCCCGCCGTCTCGACCTCGATGCGCCGGGGCGACGATGCCGGCGACAGGGCGGGCAGCAGCTCCAGCAGCGCGGCCTGTTGCAGCATGGGCTCGCCACCGGTCACCACCACCATGGGCACGTCCATGGCCTCGACCGCGGCGACGACGTCGGCCACGTCCATCCGGTGCAGCTCGACGGCCGGGTCGAAGCGGTCCCAGTCCCACGTGTAGGCGGTGTCGCACCAGGTGCAGGCCAGGTTGCAGCGGCCCAGCCGCACGAAGCCAGCCCGGCGGCCGATGGACGGCCCCTCGCCTTGGAAGGTGGGGCCGAACACCTCGGAGACGACGAGCTCACCCACGGCGCAGCCTTCCCACAGCCAGCTCAGTCCGTGAGCTTCTCGGCCAGCAGGGCCGGGTCGCGCACCCCCGCCTCGGCGAAGCCCTTCTCCCGCAAGGCGCACGAGTCGCACGCCCCGCACGGCACCGTCCCGCCCTGGTAGCAGGACCAGGTGAGGTACAGCGGCGCGCCGAGCTCCATCCCGAGCCGCACGATGTCGGCCTTGCTCAGGCTGATGAGCGGCGTCTGGACCCGCACCGGCCTGCCCTCCACGCCCCGCTTCAACGCCAACTCGGCCGTGCGCTGGAACGACTCCACGAACTCGGGGCGGCAGTCCGGGTAGCCGCTGTAGTCGAGGGCGTTCACCCCGAGGTACACGTCGTCGAGGTCGCGGGCCTCGGCCACGCCCATGGCCACCGACAAGAAGATGAGGTTGCGGGCGGGCACGTAGGTGGCGGGGATGCCGGGCGAGCCCACTGGCGGCACGTCGACCGACGCGTCGGTGAGGGCTGAGCCGCCCCAGCCCGTGAGGTCGAGCCGTACCACCACGTGGTCGGCCTCGTAGAACCCGGCCACGCCCGCGGCATGGTCGATCTCGTGCCAGTGGCGTTGTCCGTAGTCGAACGTGAGGGCCACGACCGGCCCGGCCTTGGCGGCCACGGCCATGCACACGGTGGAGTCGAGCCCGCCCGACAAGACGACGAGCGACGTCACTCGGGCAGCAGCTCCACCGACGAGTCGGGCGTCTCCCACAGCCGGATGCCGACCACGTTGAGCCCGCCGTCGGCCAACCGCTGCCACACGTCGTGGGCCAGCAGCTCGGCCGTCGGGTTGGGGAGGAAGTCGTTGAGGTACTGGTGGTCGTAGCGGTCGACCACCTCGGCCTGCACGACCCGCTTCACGTCGTCGAAGTCGACGACCACGCCGTTGTCGTCAAGGGGCCCTTCGACGGTGACCTCGACCCGGTAGTGGTGGCCGTGGAGGCGCTTGCACTTGCCGGGGTGCCACGGCAGCTCGTGGGCTGCCTCGAAGGAGAAGGAGCGGCTGACTCGGGAGCGCATGGCGCCCCCACGCTACCGGGCCTCCCGCGCTCCGAACGCTGCGGCGCGAACACCGCACCTGGGCGTTCCCCGAAGCGGTGAGAGGGGTTGGCGCTAGGAGGGGTCGCCGTAGGGCTTGCTGGCCTCGTCGTAGCAGTCGGCGTGGAAGTGCTCGACCCGGTCCCACTGCCCGTCCTTGTAGACGTTGGCAATGACCTGCTTGAGCTGGGCCCGGGCCACGAACTTCACAGGCGCGCCGCAGTGTGCGCACATGGCCGAGTTGCCCGGCTCGATAGGGCGGGTGACGGCCCGGCTCTTCATCACTGTTGCGTTCGCCATGGTTCACTCATCGGCACCGCCACGAGTGAATTGAGCCAATCTGGCCGGCACGCGTCTCAACCTAGCGGTGGGGTGGTCCAATTGGCGGCAGCGGTGGGATTGACGGATTGCCCGCCGGGTGCGACCCTTCCTAGTGCCGGGGCGCGGGTGCGTCCGCCGTGCACCTGCCCCCGGCACTTATCGCCCGGTTCGTCCGACTTCGACGGCCGCTTGGACCAGCTCCCGCAAGGCCTGCTCGTCCACTCCCTGCCCGGCCAAGGCGGCGATGCGCGCCTCCACCTCGGGCCCCGCGTCCTGGCCCGCTTCGGGGGTGCGCGGCCTGCTCACCGCCGTGGCCACGATGAGGCACAGCACGGCCGCCGCGGTGAGCAGGCCGAAGGTCATGGCGAAGGCGTTGTTGCCGGCCACGGAGCCCGCGATCATCCCGCCGATCCCGGCCGCGCACACCGCCATGACCACTCCGCGCACGACGCCCGGCGTCATGGTCAGCGCACCAGCGGCTTGTAGCGGATGCGGTGGGGCTGGTCGGCCTCGGCCCCCAGCCGCTTGTGCCGATCGGCCTCGTAGTCGGTGTAGGACCCCTCGTACCAGAACACCTGCGAGTCGCCCTCGAAGGCGAGGATGTGGGTGGCGATGCGGTCTAGGAACCAGCGGTCGTGGCTGATGACCACCGCGCAGCCCGCAAACGAGAGGAGCCCGTCCTCCAAGGCCCGCAGCGTGTCGACGTCCAAGTCGTTGGTCGGCTCGTCGAGCAGCAGGACGTTGCCGCCCGACGTGAGCACCTTGGCCAGGTGGACCCGGTTGCGCTCGCCGCCCGACAGCTCGCCCACCTTCTTCTGCTGGTCCGAGCCTTTGAAATTGAAGCTGGCCGCATAGGCCCGTCCGTGGATCTCGCGCCCGCCCACCACCATGTGGTCGACGCCGCCGGTGACCTCCTCGTACACGGTCTTGGAGCCGTCGAGCGTGTCGCGGGACTGGTCGACATAGGCGAGCTGCACGGTGGGGCCGACCCGCAGCGAGCCGTCGTCGGGCGCCTCGGTGCCGGTGATCATGCGGAACAGGGTGGTCTTGCCCGCGCCGTTGGGGCCCACCACGCCGACGATGCCGCCGGGGGGCAGCGAGAAGGTGAGCCCGTCGACCAGCAGCCGGTCGCCGAAGCCCTTGGCCACGTTCTCGGCCTCGACCACCACGTCGCCAAGCCGGGGGCCGGGCGGGATCTGGATCTCCAGCTTCTCCTGGCGCTCAGGCCCGGCGTTGGCCTCGGCCAGCAGCGACTCGTAGTTGTTGAGGCGGGCCTTGGCCTTGGCCTGCCGGGCCCGGGGCGCCATGCGCACCCACTCCAACTCGCGCTCGAGGGTGCGCTGACGGGCCTTGTCGGCCTTCTCCTCGTTGGCCAGCCTGCTCTGCTTCTGCTCCAGCCAGGACGAGTAGTTGCCCTCCCACGGGATGCCCGAGCCCCGGTCGAGCTCGAGGATCCAGCCCGCCACGTTGTCGAGGAAGTAGCGGTCGTGGGTGACGGCGACGACGGTTCCGGGATAGTCCTGCAAGGTCCGCTCCAGCCAGGCCACCGACTCGGCGTCGAGGTGGTTGGTGGGCTCGTCGAGCAGCAGCAGGTCGGGCTTGGCCAGCAGCAGGCGGCACAGCGCCACCCGCCTGCGCTCGCCGCCGGACAGCGTGGTCACGTCGGCGTCGCCGGGGGGCAGCCGCAGCGCGTCCATGGCGATCTCGAGCGTGCGGTCGAGGTCCCACGCGCCCGCTGCGTCGATCTTGTCCTGGAGGTCGGACTGCTCGGCCAGCAGCTTGTCGAAGTCGGCCTCGGGGTCGCCCATGGCCTCGCACACCGCGTTGTACCGGTCGAGCAGGCCCTTGGTGGCGGCCACGCCGTCCTGCACGTTGCCGAGCACGTCCTTGGCCGGGTCGAGCTGGGGCTCCTGGGCCAGGTGGCCGCGGGTGAAGCCGGGGGTGAGGCGGGCCTCGCCGGTGTACCCGTCGTCCTCGCCCGCCATGATCCGCAGCAGGCTCGACTTGCCGGACCCGTTGGAGCCGATCACGCCGATCTTGGCGCCCGGGTACATGGAGATGTTGATGCCCTTCAGGACCTCTCGGTCCGGCGGGTAGAAGCGCCGGAGGTCCCGCATGGTGAAGATGAACTGCGCAGTCACCTGGAGGACCGTAGTTCGGTGCGCGGCTCAGTAGGATCGGTGGCAAATGGCCTCCGAAGAACCCACCGCCGCCGCCTCCTTCGGCCCCAACGACTGGCTCGTCGACGAGATGTACGAGCGCTACCGGAAGAACCCCTCGTCGGTCAGCGAGAGTTGGCAGGAGTTCTTCGCCGACTACCGCAAAGACGCCCCCAACGGCAACGCCGTCCCCGCCCCTCCAGTGGCCGGTTCGTCGCCGGCTGCCGCCGGTCACGTGGCCAACGGACCGCAGAAGAACGGAGCGGAGCAGAAGGGACCGGAGAAGACAGCGGGGTCGGCGGACAAGGTGCCCGCCAACGTCCAGCCGCTGAAGGGCGCGGCGGCCCGCATCGTGCAGAACATGGAGGCCAGCCTCAAGGTCCCCACCGCCACCAGCTTCCGGGTGGTCCCGGCCCGTCTGCTCGAGGTCAACCGCAAGATCCTCAACAACCACCTCTCGCGCACACGCGGCGGCAAGGTCAGCTTCACCCACCTCATCGGCTACGCCATCGTCCAGGCCGTGAAGGACGTGCCGGTGATGAACGCGGCCTTCGTCGAGGGCGACAAGCCCGCCGTCCTGCGCCACGGGCACGTCGGCCTGGGCCTGGCCGTCGACGTGGAGAAGTCCGACGGCAGCCGCACCCTTTTGGTGCCGTGCATCAAAGAGGCCGACACCCTCGACTTCCGGGGCTTCTGGGCCGCGTACGAGGAGCTCATCCGCAAGGTGCGCTCCAACAAGATCGGCGTGGACGACTTCGCGGGCACCACCGTGAGCCTCACCAACCCGGGCACCATCGGCACCGTGCAGTCGGTGCCGCGGCTGATGCCGGGGCAGGGGGTCATCGTCGGCGTGGGCCGCATCGACTACCCCGAGGAGTACCAGGCCGCCGACCCCCGCCTCATCGCCCAACTCGGCGTGAGCAAGGTCGTCACCATCACCTCGACCTACGACCACCGCATCATCCAGGGCGCCGAGTCGGGCCTGTTCCTCCAGCGCGTGCACCGCCTGCTGCTGGGCGAGGACGGCTTCTACGACGACGTGTTCGCGGCCATGGGCGTGCCCTACGAGCCGGTGC
>DASYMT010000359.1:0-2371 GCA_036008925.1 Acidimicrobiales bacterium
GCTGCCGCCCGCCCCGGTGCCCACCGCCTTCGCCGAGCGGGTCCTCGCCGAGCGGACCTCGCTGTGAGCGCCGTGGCCGAGCCGCTGCTGGTCGCCGACGAGATCACCGTCCGCTTCGGCGGCCTGGTGGCCGTGGACGACGTGTCCCTCGAGGTGCTCCCGCGGACGATCACCTCGCTGATCGGCCCCAACGGCGCGGGCAAGACGACGATCTTCAACGCCCTGTGCGGGCTCCAGCCCGTGACCCACGGCCGCGTGGTGTTCGACGGGCGCGACCTGGCCGGGCGCTCACCGGCCGACCGGGCCTCGCTGGGTCTGGCCCGCACGTTCCAGCGGCTTGAGGTGTTCGCCGGGATGACGGTCTTCGAGAACCTCCAGGTGGCGGTCGAGGCGTCCTCGCCGGGCCGGACCTTCACCGGCCTGTTCGGCCTGCGCCACCGCGACGAGCCGGCCGTCGTCGCCCGGGTCGAGGAGGTGCTCGAGCTGGTCGGCCTGACGGCCCACCGGAACCGCGTCGCCGGTTCCCTCAGCACCGGGCTGCTCCGCCTGGTGGAGCTCGGCCGGGCCCTGTGCACGCAACCCCGGGTGCTGCTCCTCGACGAGCCCAGCAGCGGCCTCGACAGCAACGAGGCCGAGGCCTTCCAGGTGGTGCTGCGCCAGGTGGCGGCCGACGGCGTCGGCCTGCTCCTGGTGGAGCACGACGTGGCGCTGGTCATGGCGCTGTCGGCCCGCATCTACGTGATGGAGTTCGGCGTGCTCATCGCCGAGGGCACCCCCGCCGAGATCGCCCGGGACCCGCGCGTGCGCGAGGCCTACCTGGGCGTGCCCGACGAGGCCCGCGCGTGACCCTGGCCCTGGAGCTCAGCGGCGTCCACGCCGGCTACGGCCGCATCGAGGTCCTCCACGGGGTCGACCTGGAGGTCCCGGCCGGCTCGGTGGTGGCCCTCCTCGGCCCGAACGGCGTCGGCAAGACGACCACCCTGCGAGCGATCGCCGGCACCCTCGGGGTGACGGCGGGGACCATCCGGCTCGACGGTCGGCGGATCGAGAACCGCCGGGCCAGCGCGGTCGCCGCCCGCGGCCTCGTCCTGGTCCCCGAGGGTCGCGGGGTCTTCCCGTCCCTCACCGTGGTCGACAACCTGCGGGTCGCCCACCACAGCGCCCCACCCGAGGCGGCAGGCCCGTGGGAGCTCTGGTTGGACGAGATCAGTGCCACCTTCCCCCGCCTCCGCGATCGCCTCGGGCAGACCGCCGGCTCGCTGTCCGGCGGCGAGCAGCAGATGCTGGCCGTGTGCCGGGCGCTGGTCGGCGACCCCAAGGTCGTGCTCTTCGACGAGCTGTCGATGGGCCTGGCCCCGCTCGTCGTCTCCGAGCTGTTCGAGCACATCGCCACCCTGCGCGAGCAGGGTCGCACCGTGCTCCTCGTCGAGCAGTACCTCACCTATGCCCTCGAGCTGGCCGACCTCTGCTACGTCCTCGCCAAGGGCGCCGTCGCCTGGCAAGGCGACCCCAGCGAGCTCCGCCACAGCCCCACCGCCTCCGCCTACCTCGCGGGGTAGTCGTCGAGACCTAGTTGCCCTGCTCCAAGGCGGGGGAGCCGAACTGCTTGGCGTCGTCGATGCAGAAGGCGGTGGCGCCGGTCTCGTCGACCCAGCCACCCTTGCTGTCCTGCCAGTGGGCGATGGTCGTGCAGTAGTGCGCGGTCGGGGCCGCGTAGTCGCGGGGCTTCCAGTCGAGGCCGACGAAGACCCCGTGGGCGGTGTACAGGCTCAGGCTCCGCAGGTAGTCCTCCAGGCCCTTGCGGGTGGGGGCGGGGCCCATCTTGGTGATGGCCTCGGCCACCATCTGGCCCTGGGCCCATGCCTCGAGGGCCCACTGGTGCACCGGCTTGCCGGGCTGGTAGCGGGCGTAGGCGTCGCGGAAGGCCTTGATGGCAGGGACGTTGGTGTCGGTGTAGGCGAAGGACTGGCCCGGGATGTAGACGCTGTTGCGGCAGGTGTCGTTGTAGGTGGTGCCGACGGCATCGCCCATCGACACCGGGGTGGACACCTTGGCCTGCACCTTGAACTGGCGGCGTGACATCGCGTCGCAGAGCTTGCGGTTGGCCCCGTCGTCCATGGCGTCGAAGATGATCTGGGTGCCCTGCGACTGCATCGTGGCGACGGGCTGGTCGAAGCTCGGCGCCGCGAACGACACGGTGAAGGTCTGCACGTCGAAGCCCTCGAGCCGCAGGCCCTGGGCGAAGGCGTCGCCGGCCTGCTTCGACTCGGCGATGTCGTACTCGAAGACGGCGGCCTTGGTGAGGTGCAGCGTGGTCTTGAACCACCGGCCGATGGCGGTGTTGCCGATGAGCTGGCCCTTGGAGCCGACC
>DASYMT010000360.1:0-4022 GCA_036008925.1 Acidimicrobiales bacterium
GCCCTTCTACCTCCTCACCGCCCAGTCCCTCCGTTCCGACGGCGACCTCGACCTCTGGGACGACTACCGAAACGAGGAGTACCGCTCCTTCTGGGACGCCGACATCCCCCTCTGGAAGCAGATGACCCCGGCCCCCGACGGCCGCCTGCTCTCGCCCCACGACCCCGGCCTGTCCCTGTTGACGCTGCCTGCCTACGCCCTCGGCGGCCTGCGCGGGGTCCAGCGCCTCCTCGTCGTGGTCTGGGCCCTGGCCATGGCGCTGTCGACGCTGCTGGCCATCCGCTTCCGGGCCCCGCCGGCTGCCGCCGTCCTGGCGGCCATCGCCGTCGGCGCGGGCGCGCCCGGCATCGTGTACGCGTCGCAGGTCTACCCCGAGGCCCCGGCCGCCCTGCTGGTGGCCGCGGGCCTCCTCCTCGCCACCAACGCCAAGCCCAGGCCGCTGCTCATGGCCGCAACCGTCGTGGCTCTGCCCTGGCTGGGTTCGAAGTACATCGCGCTGGCCGCCCTCGTGGCCGCGGTGTTCGCGTACCAACACCGCCAAGACCGGCGCACGCTGGCCCTGGCCGCCGTCCCCGCCGCCTTGGCCGGGGCGCACTACCTGTGGTGGCACCTGCACACCTTCGGCGGGCTCACGCCCTACGGCACCAACATCGTCTACTCGGGCGAGGGCACGGCCCAGATCTTCGGCGAGCACCTGGGCCAGGGGGGCCGCAGCTACCGCCTCTACGGCCTGTTCCTCGACGCCCGCTTCGGCTTGTTCAGATGGCTGCCGCTCGCGCCGCTGGCCCTGTTCGGCCTGGCCCGCCGCACCCTGCTCCCGGCGGCCACCGTGCTGATCACCGTCCTCATCGGGACGTTCGTGTCGGTGACCATGATGGGATGGTGGTTCCCGGGGCGCATGCTCATCGCGGGCCTGCCTGCGCTCGTCGTCCTGATCGCCCACGGCGCCCGCCGCCTGCCCAAGACGGCCGCCGCCCTCGCGGCCTGGTCGC
This sequence comes from Acidimicrobiales bacterium, assembly GCA_036008925.1. Lineage (GTDB taxonomy): Bacteria > Actinomycetota > Acidimicrobiia > Acidimicrobiales > JAUTXP01 > DASYMT01. The sequence continues at coordinate 993 of DASYMT010000360.1, forward strand.
TGGCCATCGGCGCGGCCACGGCTTGGTCGGCCCACCACGGCGGCATCCGGCTGGCCGTGGACCCGTGGACGCTCGGCGCCCCGCTGCCGCCCCACTGGCTCTTCCCCGACTTCCGCCGCTTCGGCCTGCCCCAGGTCGCCGCCAGCCTGGCGTGGGCCGCCGCCCTCCTCGCCGCCCTCCTCGCCGCCGCCCGAGTCGGACGTAGCATCGCCCCGAATGGCCAAGCTCCTCCTCCTCGACGGCAACTCCCTCGCGTACCGCGCCTTCTTCGCCCTGCCGACTGACATGGCGACTGCCTCCGGGCAGGTCACCAACGCGGTGTTCGGCTTCACCTCGATGCTGGTGAACCTGCTGAAGGACCACCAGCCCGACGGCATCGCGGTCGCCTTCGACCTGCCCACGCCCACCTTCCGCCACGAGATGATCCCGGACTACAAGGCGGGCCGGTCCGAGGCCCCCGACATCCTGCGCCAGCAGATGGGCCTGGTCCGCCAGGTGGTCGAGGCGCTGAAGATCCCCATCGTCGAGGTGCCCACCTTCGAGGCCGACGACGTGATCGCCACCCTGGCCACCCAGGCCCGGGACCGGGGCGACGACGTCATCATCGTCAGCGGCGACCGCGACACGTATCAACTGGTGGAGGACCCCCACGTCACCGTCCTCTACAACAAGCGGGGCGTCAGCGACTACGCCCACTACAACGAGGCCGGCATCCAGGAGCGCACCGGCGTGCACCCGCTGAAGTACCCCGAGTACGCGGCCTTGCGGGGCGACCCCTCCGACAACCTGCCCGGCGTCCCCGGGGTGGGCGAGAAGACGGCGGCCAAGCTCCTCAACGACTACGGCGACCTCGACGGCGTGTTCGCCAACCTGGACAAGCTCACCCCCAAGCTGCGGGCCAACCTCGAAGCGTCCGAGGCCCAGGTCCGCTCCAACGCCACGGCCACGCCGCTGGTCAGGGACGTGCCTCTGGAGTGCGACCTCGACGACTTGAAGATGGGGGGCTGGGACACCGAGGAGGTGCGCAACCTCTTCAACTTCTTGGAGTTCCGAACCCTGTGGGACCGCCTGCTCGAAGCCACGTCACAAGCCCCGGTGGCCGACGCGCCGGCCGAAGGCGCCACCTTCGAGGTGTCGGTCGAGGCCGCCACCGCCGAGTCCCTCTTGGCCGTCTGCCAGGCCGACCAGGCCGTGGCCGTCGAGGCCTCCTGGCAGGGCGAGCCCGGCCGCAGCGCGCTGCAAGGCCTGGCCTTCGCCACCAGCGCCGAACAGGCCCAGTGGCTGCCGGTGGAGGCGTTCGAGGACGACAAGGTCCACGCCGCGCTGTGCCGGCTGTTCGGCCACGTGAGCGTCCACGCCCACAAGGCCAAGGAGCTGATGCGGGGCCTGGCCGTGCTGGGGGTGGACGTGACCTCGCTCGGCATCGACACGGCGGTGGCCGCCTACCTGATCGACCCGGCCGTCGACCAGTACCTCTTGGAAGACCTGTGCATCCGCTACGCGGGCATCGACGTGCGGGCCCCCGACGCGCCTCCGCCCGGCCAGCTCGACCTGGAGGGCACGGCCACCGACGCCTCCGAGGAGACGGCCCGTCGGGCCAGCGCCGTCCTCCAACTGGTGGAGCCGCTGGCCGCCGCCCTCGACGCCCGGGGCCTGCGCGACCTCTACGACAGCATCGAGCGCCCCCTGGTGCGGGTGCTGGCCCGCATGGAGGCGGTGGGCGTGCGGGTGGACGGCGAGTACCTGGCCGGGCTCATCAAGTCGCTCACCGACGAGGTGCGCCAGCTCGAAGGCGAGATCCAGGAGCAGGCGGGCCACCCCTTCACCGTCAACTCCACCAAGCAGCTCCGCACCGTCCTCTATGACGAGCTCGGCCTGGCGCCGCAGAAGAAGACCAAGACGGGCTACTCCACCGACGCCCAGTCGCTGGAGAAGCTCAAGGGCCAGCACCCGATCATCGACAAGCTCCTGCGCTACCGGGAGGTGGAGAAGCTGCGTTCCACCTACGGCGAGGGCCTGGTCAGCGAGATCGGCCCGGACGGGCGCATCCACGCCACCTTCCAGCAGACGGTGGCCCGCACCGGTCGGCTGTCGAGCGACCGCCCCAACCTCCACAACATCCCCATCCGCACGGAGGAGGGCCGCCAGTTCCGCCGGGCCTTCCTGCCCGAGGAGGGCTGGGACCTGCTCATCGCCGACTACAACCAGATCGAGCTGCGGGTCATCGCCCACCTGGCCGAGGACCCCGGCCTGATCGAGGCGTTCACGTCGGGCCAGGACATCCACGCGGCCACCGCCTCGCGCATCTTCGAGGTGGACCACGACAGCATCACCAACGCCCAGCGCTCCAAGGCCAAGATGGTGTCCTACGGGCTGGCCTACGGCATGGAGTCGTACGGCCTGGCCCAGCGCCTCAACATCGCGGTGGACGAGGCGGCCGAGATCCTGCGGGCCTACTTCGCCGCCTTCCCCAACGTGAAGTCGTACATGGACCGCACGGTGGAGGAGGCCCGCCAGCGGGGCTACACCGAGACCCTCTTCGGACGCCGCAGGCAGATCCCCGAGCTGTCCTCCTCCAACTTCCGCATCCGCCAGGCGGGCGAGCGCCAGGCCATGAACGCGGGCATCCAGGGCCTGGCCGCCGACATCTTCAAGGTGGCCCTCGTGCGCCTCGACGCGGCGTTGAGCGAAGAGGGCCTCGACAGCCGGCTGATCCTCCAGGTGCACGACGAGGTCATCCTCGAAGTGCCGCCCGACGAGCACGACCGGGCCGCCGCGCTCACGCTGGAGGCCATGCGCGGCGCGGCCGACCTGGGGGTGCCGCTGGAAGTGAACCTGGCATGGGGCCAGAACTGGGCCGAGGCGAAGGGCTAGGGCTCGAGCTGCCCGCACCCGCACCCGACGGCTGGCCCGGCTTCGCCGAGTTCCTGGGCCGGGCCTACCTGCGCTACTCCTTCACCAAGGGGACGCAGCAGGAGGCGGCGTTCCTGGTCGACACCCTCGACCTCCAGCCCGGCATGCGCGTGCTCG
>DASYMT010000361.1:0-2525 GCA_036008925.1 Acidimicrobiales bacterium
TGGTGCCCGGCCTGGCCATTTTGATGATGGCCCAGAAGGGGCTGGCCGGAAAGGCGATCTTCGGCCACAAGTTCAGCTCCCAGGGCCTGATCATCCTCATCCTGTCCTTCCTCTACTGGCAGTACATCGCCCGGGTGGTGCGAGGCGTGTTCTTGTCGTTGAAGGAGCGCGAGTTCGTGGAGGCGGCGCGCGCCTCGGGCGCGTCGAGCTTCCGCATCATGCTGCGGCACATGGTCCCCAACACCATCGGGCCCATCGCGGTGAACACCACGTTGGTCGTCGGCCTGGCCATCCTCACCGAGTCGACCCTGTCGTTCCTCGGCTTCGGCGTGACCCCGCCCACGGTGTCGTGGGGCAACATGCTGGCCCAGTCGGAAGGGGCGGTGGGCGGGCCGCTGGCCTACCTCATCTACTTCCCCGGCCTGGCCATCCTGCTCACTGTGCTGGCCGTCAACTTCCTCGGCGACGGGATGCGCGACGCCTTCGACCCGCAGTCGAACCACTGAGCCGCCCCCGCCCATGACAGACCATCAGACCGACGCACGCGTGCTTCCCGACGAGCGGCCCGCGGACGCGGGCCTCGCCACTGACGCGGTCCTGTCCGTGCGCGACCTGCACGTCTCGTTCCCGACCGACGACGGCCTGGTGAAGGCGGTCGACGGCGTGTCCTACGACGTCTACGAGAACGAGGTGCTCGGGATCGTGGGGGAGTCGGGCTCGGGCAAGAGCGTGTCGTCGCTGGCCGTGCTCGGCCTGCTGCCCTCGTCGGCCCAGATCACCGGGCAGATCCTCTACCGGGGCACCGACCTGCTGGCCTTGCGGGAGAAGGAGAAGCTCAAGCTCCGGGGGTCGAAGCTGGCCATGGTGTTCCAGGACGCGCTGGCCTCGCTCAACCCGGTGTTCACCGTGGGCAGCCAGATCGCCGAGGGCATCAAGATCCACAACCCGGACATGGACAACAAGGACGTGCGGGACAAGGTCGTGTCGCTGCTCGACCTGGTGGGCATGCCCAACCCGTCGGCCCGAGTCGACCAGTACCCGCACGAGTACTCGGGCGGCATGCGCCAGCGGGCCATGATCGCCATGGCCATCGCCAACGACCCGGACGTGCTCATCGCCGACGAGCCCACCACCGCCCTCGACGTCACCATCCAGGCCCAGGTGCTCGAGGTCATCGAGCGGGTGCAGGACCGCACCAACTCGGCCATCGTCCTCATCACCCACGACCTGGGCGTGGTGGCGGGCGTGGCCGACCGGGTCATGGTCATGTACGCCGGGCGCCCGGCCGAGGTCGGCACGGTCGACGAGATCTTCTACGAGACCCGCCACCCCTACACGCTGGGCCTCATGGCCTCGCTGCCCCGGCTCGACCAGAACGCCGAGGGGCGGCGGCTGCACCGCATCAAGGGCCAGCCCCCGTCGCTGATCTTCGTGCCTTCGGGCTGCCCGTTCCACCCCCGTTGCGAGTTCGCCCGGCTGCCCGAGCCGTGCAGCACCGAGGCGCCCGCCTTCCGGCCCGTCGAAGGCCTGGGCCACAAGGCCGCCTGCCACTTCGCCGAGGAGCTGCGGGACAAGAACGTGCAGGACCTCCAGCCCGTGGCGGAGGAGACCTCGTCGACCGACGTGGTGGACGCGTGACCGCGGTCCAGCCGGTAGCCGACACCGCGGCCAACCCCCAGGCGGGGGGCGTGCTGAGCAGGCCCGCCACCGATCCCATCCTCGAAGTGCGCGACCTGGTCAAGCACTTCCCGATCAGGGCCGGGCTGTTCCGCCGGGTGGTGAACGAGGTGCACGCGGTGTGCGGCGCGTCGTTCGACGTGGGCGTGGGCGAGACGCTGGGCCTGGTGGGGGAGTCGGGGTGCGGGAAGTCGACGACGGGCCGGCTGCTGCTGCGGCTCCTCCAGGCCTCGTCGGGATCGGTGCGCTTCCGGGGCAAGGAGGTGCTCGACACCTCGGCGTCCGACATGCGGGCCCTGCGCCAGGACATCCAGATCGTCTTCCAGGACCCGTACGCCTCGCTCAACCCGCGCATGACGGTGAACGCCATCATCAGCGAGCCGCTGCGGGTACACGGCAAGTGGGGCAAGACGGGGCGGGACCGGGTCAAGGAGCTCATGCAGCTCGTGGGCCTCAAGCCCGAGCACGTCAACCGCTACCCGCACGAGTTCTCGGGCGGCCAGCGCCAGCGCATCGGCATCGCCCGGGCCATCGCCCTCGACCCCGACCTGCTGGTGCTCGACGAGCCCGTGTCGGCCCTCGACGTGTCGATCCAGGCGGGCGTGGTCAACCTGCTGGAGGACTTGCAGGACCAGCTCGGCCTGTCGTACGTGTTCATCGCCCACGACCTGTCGGTGGTGCGCCACATCTCGGACCGGGTGGCGGTCATGTACCTGGGCAAGATCATGGAGATTGGCACCCGCGACGAGATCTACGAGCGGCCCGCCCATCCGTACACGCAGGCCCTCCTGTCGGCCGTGCCCGTGCCCGACCCCCGCAAGGAGCGGGAGCGGGAGCGCATCGTGCTG
>DASYMT010000362.1:0-4956 GCA_036008925.1 Acidimicrobiales bacterium
AAGGGCTTGAAGGCCGAGCCGGGCTGTCGCCCCCGCCCGCCGCCGCCCACGCTCTCGCCGTCCCAACACGTGGCCCGCACCTCGACCTTCTCCTTGGCCGGGCGCACGGCCGGGCACCCGCCGAGGGCCAGGTTCACCTGCGACTGGGTGAACTCCCGCCCGCCCACCAGCGCCTTCACGTACCCGGTGGGCGGCTCCACGGCGACCATCGACATCTCCAGCGGCGACTTGGTCCCCTTGAGCTGGTCGCTGATCGTCTTCTCGGCTTGGGCCTGGAGGTCGGGGTCGAGCGTGGTCTGGATACGCAGCCCGCCCTTGAACACCTGGGCCGGGCCGTACTTGGCGATGAGATAGCGGCCCACGTAGTCGACGAAGTAGGGGAACTTCGTGTTCTGCTGCTGGGGCGGGTACACGAGGGTGGCCGGGCCGCCCGCGGGCCCGTCCGTCACCAGGTGGACCTTCTGGGGCGCGGCCTCGTCGTACTGCTGTTGCGTGATGCGGTCCTGGCGCAGCATCCCGTTCAGGACGACCATGCGCTTGGTCTCGGCCGCCTCCGGATTGCCCCGGGGCTCGAACCGGCTGGGGGCGGGGATGAGCCCGGCCAGCATGGCCGACTCCGACACGCTGAGCTGGGTGACCGGCTTGCGGAAGTAGCTCTCGGACGCCGCCCCCACCCCGTAGGTCCCGTTGCCCAGGTAGATGGTGGAGAGGTACTTGAAGAGGATGTCGTCCTTCTCGAACTGCCGGTCGATCTGGCTGGCCAGGATGGCCTCGCGCACCTTGCGGACGACCGTGCGCTCCTTGTCCGTGTAGGCGTTCTTCACGTACTGCTGCGTGATGGTCGACCCGCCCTGCACCACGCCCTTGTTGCGCAGGTCGGCCAACAGGGCCCGCAGGCTGCCCCGCAGGTCGACGCCGCCGTGCCCGTAGAAGTTGCGGTCCTCGGACGACACCACCGCCTGCTTGAGGATCTCGGGGATGTCCTCCTGCTTCACGGGGATGTTCTGCTCGAACTCGCGGAACTGGCCGATCTCGTCCCCGTTGGCGTCGAGCACCACGCTGACCCGCGACGCGGCCAGCTCCCGGGGCTGGGGGATGGTGGCGGGCAGGGGCGCGAACAAGAAGGTGGCGAGGATGGTGGCGGTCACCGCCATGGGCACGGCCATCGAGCACATGAGGAACAGCACCACGGACCGGAGGAAGCCCCGCACGCCGGTCATGATCGCAGCCCGTCGGGGATCTCCACCTTCACCTCGTCGCCGTCGACGACCACCGGGTAGACGGGCAGGTCGCCCGAGGCCCGGGAGCCCACCACCTTCTGCCCCGTGGCCAGCTCGTACACCCATCCGTGCCAGGGGCAGATCACGCAGCCGTCCACCACCCGCCCGTCGGCCAGCGGCCCGCCCGTGTGCAGACAGTGGTCGTCCACGGCCAGCACCTCGCCGTCCACCAGGAACAGCGCGATGCGCAGGTCGCCGACGCGCACCGGCAGGCCCCGCTCGGGGTCGAGCGCGCTGAGGCGGCAGGCAGTGACCAGGGGCACGCTCGTAGTCTCGCGGGTGATGCCGCGACCGCCGTCTGTCGACGCCCTGGCCCGGGAGCTGGCAGACACCGGCCTGCCCCACCCCCTGCTCGTCGACGTGGCCCGCCAGGCGGTGGCCGCCGACGACGTGGCCGGCGCCCGCCGAACGGCCGAGGCCGTGGCCCGGACCCTGTTGCAGCCGGTGGTGAACGCCACCGGCGTGCTGTTGCACACCAACCTGGGCCGGGCCCCGCTGGGGGTCTCGGTCGACGCCCGCTACACGAACCTGGAGCTGGACCTGTCGAGCGGGGGGCGGGGATCGCGCTCGGCCCACGCCGCCTCGCTCTTGGCCCGGGCCTGCGGGGCCGAGGCCGCTTTGGTGGTCAACAACGGGGCCGCCGCCGTGCTGCTGGTGCTGGCCGCGCTAGCCGCCGACAAGCGGGTGGCGGTCAGCCGGGGCGAACTGGTCGAGATCGGCGGCGGGTTCCGGGTGCCCGAGGTGCTGGCCCAGTCGGGGGCCCGGCTGGTGGAGGTGGGCACCACCAACCGCACCCGCCTGGCCGACTACCGGGCCGCGGCGGCCGACCTGGTGCTGAAGGTCCACCAGTCCAACTACCGGATCGTGGGCTTCACCGAGTCGGTGCCGGTGCGGGCCCTGGCCGCGCTCGACGGGCCGGTGGTGGCCGACATCGGCTCGGGCCTGCTCGACGCAGCCTGCCCCTGGCTCCCCGACGGACCGCCCGCCTGGCTCAGCGGCGAGCCCGCGGCCCGCCAGACCCTGGCCGACGGCGCCGCCCTGGTGACCTTCTCGGGCGACAAGCTGCTGGGCGGGCCGCAGGCGGGCGTCATCGCCGGGTCGGCCCCGCTGGTGGAGCAGTGCGCCCGCCACCCGCTGGCCCGGGCCCTGCGGCCGGGGTCGCTTGTGTTGCACGCATTGCAGGACGTGGCCTTGGCCTATCTGCGTCGCGACGGCATGGCCATCCCCTTCTGGCGCATGGCGTCGGTGCCGGCGGCCGAGCTGCGGGCCCGGGCCGCCGCGCTGGGCCGCGGCACAGTGGTCGACTGCGAGTCGGTGCCGGGCGGCGGGTCGGTGCCCGGCCTCACCATCGCCTCGGCGGGCGTGGCCTTGGCCGGCGACCACACGGCCCGGCTGCGGGCCAACGAGCCGCCGGTCATCAGCCGGGTGGTGGACGGCCGCACCGTGCTCGACCTGCGCACCGTCGACCCGGCCGACGACGCCGTGCTGGCCACGTGCATGTCGTAGCCACCGCCGGGCACGTCGACCACGGCAAGTCGACCCTCGTCCTTGCCCTCACCGGCATGGACCCCGACCGCTTCGCCGAGGAGAAGACACGCGGCCTCACCATCGACTTGGGCTTCGCCTGGACGGGGCAGGTGGCGTTCGTGGACGTGCCCGGCCACGTCCGCTTCATCAAGAACATGCTGGCCGGGGTGGGGGCGGTGGACGCCTGCCTGTTCGTGGTGGCCGCCACCGAGGGCTGGAAGCCCCAGTCCGAGGAGCACCTGCGCATCCTGGAGCTGCTCGGCCTGCGGGCCGGCCTGGTGGCGCTGACCAAGGCGGGCCTGGTCGACGAGGAGTCGGTGGAGATCGCCACCTTGGACGTGGCCGACCACCTGGCCGGCACGTTTCTTGCGGACGCGCCGATCCTGCCGGTGGACGCCCTGACGGGCCGGGGGGTGGAGGAGCTGCGTTCCGCCCTGGAGGCGCTGCTGGCCCGCACCCCGACGGCCGAGGACCGGGGCAGGCCCCGGCTGTGGGTCGACCGCTCGTTCGCGGCCAAGGGGTCGGGCACGGTCGTCACGGGCACGCTGGCGGGCGGGACGCTGCGGGTGGACGACGAGGTGGTGCTGGTCCCGTCCGGCCTGACCGCCCGGGTGCGGGGGCTCCAGTCCCACAAGTCGGCCCTGGAGGCGGCCGGACCGGGGCGGCGGCTGGCCGTGAACCTCAGCGGGGTGTCGCACCATGAGGTGGAGCGGGGCCACGCCGTGGTGCGGCCCGGCCAGTGGGCGCCCACCCGGACGGTGGACGTGTCGCTCACCGTGCTGGCGTCGCTCGGCCACGACGTCTCCCGCCGGGGCGCCTACACCGCGTATCTGGGGTCGGGCGAGCACCCGGTGAAGGTGCGGCTGCTGGGCGGGTCGGCGGTGCTGGCGCCGGGCCAGGCCGGCTTCGCCCGGCTGCACCTGCCCGCCCTGGTGCCGCTGCTGCCCGGCGACCGGTATGTGCTGCGCGAGAGCGGGCGGGGCGAGACGGTGGGCGGGGGCGAGGTGCTCGACGTGGCGCCGGTGCTGCCCGCGTCCAAGGCCGCGCCCTCCCGGTCGGTGGCGCGGGTGGTGGCCGAGCGGGGCTGGGTGGAGGCCGGGGAGCTGGAGCGCCTCACCGGCGAGCGGGTCGAGCCGGACCTCGGGCCCTTCGTGGTCGACGCCGCCGCGCTGGAGACAGCCCGGCAGCGGGTGGCCGCGGCGGTGGCGGCGGCCGGGCCGCAGGGGCTCGACGTGGCCGGGCTGGACGAGCGCGACCGCCTGGTGCTCGGCCTGCTGGAGGTGCCCGTGGCGGGAGGCCGGGCCGGGGCTCAGCCCGTCGACACGGCCCATCCGTTCGTGGCCGCCCTGGAGGCGTCGCCCTTCTCGCCCCCGCCGCCCGAGGGGTTCGACCGGGCCGAGGTGCGCGAGCTGGTCCGCCGAGGGCTTGTGGTGGAGCGGGACGGGGTCTACTTCGCCCCTGCGGCGGTGGAGCACGCGGCACGGGTGGTGGCCGGCCTCCTGGCGGTGTCGCCCGAGGGAGTGACCGTCTCAGCCATCAGGGAGGCGCTGGGCACCAGCCGCAAGCACCTGCTGCCGCTGCTGAACCACCTGGACGCGGGCGGGGTTACGAGGCGGCGGGGCGATGTGCGGATTCCTGGGCCGCGACTGCCTCAGCCAGGCGGGCCACAGGGAGCACGTTCGTCATGACCTCGCCGAAGGCGTCGGGGTCAGCCAGCAGCCAGGAGTGGTTGCCCTCGACCACCTCGCCTTCGAGGCCGATGGCCTGACAGAGGTCGTCGAAGCTGGCCCGGGGGATGATGCGGTCCTTGTCGCCCCACAGGACGACGACCGGGACCTTGCGGGCCTTGAGCTCCTCCAGCTCGGGGCGCAGGTCGGCCTGGCGGGCCAGGTTGGCCACCTTCCAGAAGGCCAGCGGGTTGCGCACCAGGTTGGGCACGGCGTCCTCGAGCACGACGGGCAGGACCCGGGCCAGTTGCTTGGGCAGGAGGATGTCGCCCGGGAAGTGGATGCCCCAGTCCCAGATGGGGCGCTCGGCCATGGACCTGGGCTTATCCGCGTTGCCCGCCCATTTGGAGCCGCCCACCGAGTTGATGAGGACGAGGGTGCGGACTCGCTCGGGGAAGTCGTGGGCCAGTTGGATGGCCACG
>DASYMT010000363.1:0-10950 GCA_036008925.1 Acidimicrobiales bacterium
GCCGTCGAAGCTGGTCACGTCGGCGTCGGCGAAGACCACGATCTCACCGGTCGACCCGCCCAGGCCGGCCCGCATGGCCCGCCCCTTGCCCTGGGGCGGCGTGCTCAGCACCCGCGCCCCGGCGGCCCGGGCCACGCCGGCGGTGTCGTCCGTGGAGCCGTCGTCGACCACCACGACCTCGTGGGCCGCGGGCAGGGCGGCCCGCACGACGCCCGCCACGGTGGCCGCCTCGTCGCGAGCGGGGATGATCACGGAGACACGCACGACGGGGGAGCCTAAGTCTTTGGCGTTGCCTTCGAATCCGCGCCAGACTGGTGCGCCACATCAAGAGCGGTTTAGGGACCGGGGCCTATGACGCCGCCGCAACCAGCCACTGCGTCTTCAAGCGCAGAGCCAGGTGCGAATGCCCGGAACGATGAGGAGGGTGTTGTGCCGTACGTCGAAGGTCTTCGTTGTCGGGAGTGCGCGCGCCCGTATCCGGCCGAGGCGCTGCACGTGTGCGAGTTCTGCTTCGGCCCGCTGGAGGTGTCGTACGACTACGACGCCATCACCGCGGCCGTGAGCCGGGAGTCGATCGCCGCAGGCCCGCACTCGCTGTGGCGCTATGCCGCCCTGCTGCCCGCCGACGGCGCCTCGCCCATCGACCTGGGGGCGGGGATGACGCCGCTGGTGCGGGCCGACCGGCTGGCCGCCCAGCTCGGCCTGGGCGAGCTGTGGATCAAGAACGACACGCTCAACCCGACCGGCTCCTTCAAGGACCGGGTGGTGTCGGTGGCGCTGACCAAGGCCCGGGAGCTGGGCTTCAAGGTGGCGGCCTGCGCGTCGACCGGCAACCTGGCCAACTCGGTGGCGGCCCACGCGGCCCGGGCGGGCATGGAGTCGTACGTCTTCATCCCCCACGACCTGGAGCAGGGCAAGGTCGTCGCCTCGGCCGTGTACGGCGGCAACCTCATCGCGGTGGAAGGCAACTACGACGACGTGAACCGGCTGTGCGCCGAGCTCACCAGCGAGCAGCCCACGTGGGCGTTCGTGAACGTGAACGTGCGGACCTACTACGCCGAGGGCTCCAAGACGCTGGCCTTCGAGGTGGCCGAGCAGCTCGGGTGGCAGGCGCCCGACCACGTGGTGGTGCCCATCGCCAGCGGCTCACAACTGGTCAAGATCGGCAAGGGGTTCCGGGAGCTGGTGAAGGTCGGGCTGCTGGACGGGGCGTCGGTGCGCATCAGCGGCGCCCAGGCCCAGGGCTGCTCGCCGGTGGCCACCGCCTTCGCCGAGGGCACCGACCACATCCGGCCCCAGAAGCCCAGCACCATCGCCAAGTCGCTGGCCATCGGCAACCCGGCCGACGGGTTCTACGCCCTGGAAGAGGTGCGCAACTCGGGCGGGGCCATCGCCGCCGTCACCGACGACGAGATCGTGGAGGGCATCCGCCTGCTGGCCCGCACCGAGGGCATCTTCGCCGAGACGGCGGGCGGCGTCACCATCGCCACCCTGGCCAAGCTGGCCGCGGCGGGCACCATCCGCAAGGACGAGCGGGTGGTGGCCTACGTGACCGGGCACGGGCTCAAGACCATCGAGGCGGTCAGCCCCCACGTGGGGCCCACGGCCACGATCGCCCCTACGCTGGCCGCGTTCAACGAAGCCGTGGACTTTGGAGACAGAGAGGTCGAGTCGTAGTGGCAACTGTGCGCATCCCCACCCAGCTCCGCACCCTGACCGAGGGGACCGGCGAGGTCCAGGTCGACGGGTCCACCGTGGGCGAGGTGCTCAAGGCCCTCGACGCCGCCCACCCCGGCTTCGGCGAGCGCCTGTTCGACGACGGGGGCGCCCTGCGCCGGTTCGTCAACGTGTTCGTGGCCGACGAGGACGTCCGCTTCCTTCAGGGCCTCGACACGCCGGTCGAGGACAAGCAGACGGTGTCGATCGTGCCAGCCGTGGCGGGCGGCGCGTAACCAGGCTTAACCAGCGGGGCCGTCGCGCCGATACCGACGGTATGGCCGAGGTCCTCATTGTCGACGACGATCCCGACATCCGGGGGATCCTCGCCTTCACCATGGAGGACGCGGGCTACGAGGTGCGCGAGGCGGGCAACGGGGCCGAGGCCCTGGCCGAGCTGGAGAAGCACCCGCCGGACTGCATGGTCCTCGACGTGATGATGCCCGGCATCGACGGCTTCGGCGTCCTCCGCAGCAAGCGCCAGTTGGGCCTGGCCCCCGAGACCCGGGTCCTTATGCTCACGGCCAAGACGGCCGAGCGGGACTTCGTGCGGGGCTGGGAGCTGGGCGCCGACGAGTACCTGACCAAGCCGTTCGACCCCGACGAGCTGGTCGAGACGGTCGAGGCGCTGCTCAAGGCCAAGCCGTCCACGCTCCAGGAGCGCCGGGAGGCCGAGCTCCAGAAGGCCGAGCTGCTGGAGCGGCTCGAGTCGGCCTTCACCCGGCCCCGCATGGCCACCCGCCAGCCCTAACCCCGCTCAACTTTTCGGGCAGAACGGCCGACAGACCAACCATGTCCGTGCTCGTTGTCGACGACGATCCATTGATCGCCGGGATGCTCCGCCTGGTCCTTGAGGGCGAGGGCTACGAGGTGCGTGAGGCGCCGGACGGACGGGCCGCGCTCGACTCGGTGCGCGACGACGCCCCCGACGTGATGGTGCTCGACATGATGATGCCCCACGTCGACGGCTACGGCGTGCTCGAGGCCTTGCGGGACGACTCGCTCGGCTCGTCCACCCGGGTCGTGATGCTCACGTGCTGCTCGCAGGAGCAGGACGTGGCCCGCTGCCTGTCGATGGGCGCCGACGACTACCTGACCAAGCCGGTGGACGTGGACTTCCTGCTGCGCACCGTGCAGGACCTGCTGGCCATCGACATGGGCGAGGTCCAGGCCCGACGGGCCGAGGTGGCCGACCAGTCGGTGCTGGCCGAGCGGGTCAGCCACGTGCTGAACCGCCACAGCCGCCAGTTCCTCGCGGGCTGACCTTCCCGCGCCCTGACCTTCGCGCCCTGACCTTCGCGCCCTGCGGCCTACGGGCCGATGTGCAGGAGGCCCACCATTGACGCCTTGTTGAGGGCCGGGTCGGGCGCCCACGCCATGGCCGCCTCCAAGGACAGGCTCTTGCGGTAGGAGCAGTTGCCCGTCACCACCACGACCACGCCGACGCGCCCATACGAAGCGGTGCAGGGGAACCCGCCCGTCGAAGGCGAGGTGCACGCGCCGTTGAGGGGGTGCGAGAGGCCCGCCTCGACCGACTCGTTGGCGTCGCCCGTGAACGTGCAGAGCATCGACTCGGCCGCCACGCTGGCACTGCCGAACTGGTCGGTGGTGAGGCCCGCGGGGGCGCCGATCGCCATGGTGACGCCGATGGTGGCGGGCAGGCCGGGGGCCAGCGTCGCACCGTAGAGGAAGGCACCCGTGGCGGGCCCGTCGTACGTGTGCAGCGTCAGCACGGTCGCCCCGCTTGGCACCGGCGTGGCCACGACCACGCCGAGCACCGCGGCCAACAGGCAGAGAACCTGTTTCATATCGCCCACCCCCTCAGTCGTTTCCCCGTACTACGCCGGGAGGGCCGGTTCGTGTCGCCGGCCCCCCGATCGGGCGGCCGGCACTCGTTTGCCGAGAGTGCCAGCGGCGTGCTTGACTTAGCACTCGACAGGACCGAGTGCTAACCGGGGAGGATTCCCGATGTCCAAGATGATTGCGTTCGACGAAGAGGCCCGTCGGTCGCTGGAGCGGGGCATGAACCAGCTCGCCGACGCCGTACGCGTCACCCTTGGCCCGAAGGGCCGCAATGTCGTGTTGGAGAAGAAGTGGGGTGCGCCCACCATCACCAACGACGGCGTGTCGATCGCCAAGGAGATCGACCTGGAGGACCCCTACGAGCGGCTCGGCGCCGAGCTGGTCAAAGAGGTCGCCAAGAAGACCGACGACGTGGCGGGCGACGGCACCACCACCGCCACCGTGCTGGCCTGGGCCATGGTCCGCGAGGGCCTGAAGAACGTGGCTGCCGGGGCCAACCCCATGTCGCTGAAGCGGGGCATCGAGGCCGCGGTCGAGACTGCGGTCGAGGCGCTGCGGGCCATCTCCAAGGAGACGGAGTCCAAGGAGCAGATCGCCCAGGTGGCGTCCATCTCGGCCGCCGACCGGGAGATCGGCGAGATGATCTCCGAGGCCATCGACAAGGTGGGCAAGGACGGCGTCATCACCGTCGAGGAGAGCCAGACGTTCGGCATGGAGATGGACCTGGTCGAGGGCATGCGCTTCGACAAGGGCTACATCTCGCCGTACTTCGTCACCGACCCCGAGCGCATGGAGGCCGTCCTCGAGGACCCCTACGTCCTGATCGTGGGCCAGAAGATCAGCGCCGTGCGCGACCTGCTGCCCGTGCTGGAGAAGGTCATGCAGTCGGGCCGTCCGCTGGTGATCATCGCCGAGGACGTCGAAGGCGAGGCCCTGGCCACCCTGGTGGTCAACAAGATCCGGGGCACGTTCAAGAGCGTGGCCGTGAAGGCGCCCGGCTTCGGCGAGCGGCGCAAGGCCATGCTCCAGGACATCGCCATCCTCACCGGCGGCCAGGTCATCACCGAAGAGGTCGGCCTCAAGCTGGAGAACGTGACGATCGACCTGCTGGGCCGGGCCCGCAAGATCGTGGTCACCAAGGACGAGACCACCATCATCGAGGGTGCCGGAACCGAGGAGGACGTGAAGGGTCGGGTCAACCAGATCAAGGCCGAGATCGAGAACACCGACTCCGACTACGACCGGGAGAAGCTCCAGGAGCGGCTGGCCAAGCTGTCCGGCGGCGTGGCCGTCATCAAGGTCGGCGCGGCCACCGAGGTCGAGCTCAAGGAGAAGAAGCACCGCATCGAGGACGCCGTGTCCACCACCAAGGCGGCGGTGGAGGAGGGCGTGGTCCCCGGCGGCGGCGTGGCCTTGCTGCGGGCCCAGGTGCGCATCCTCGACCGGGCCGAGAAGCTGGAGGGCGACGAGGCCACCGGCGCTCGCATCGTGGCCCGGGCCGTGGAGGAGCCGCTCAAGCAGATCGCGGTCAACGCGGGCCTTGAGGGCGGCGTGGTCATCGACAAGGTGCGCAACCTGAAGACCCCGGCCGAGGGCCTCAACGCCGCAACCGGCGAGTACGAGGACCTGTTCAAGGCGGGCGTGATCGATGCGGCCAAGGTGACCCGCTCGGCGTTGCAGAACGCGGCGTCGATCGCGGCGCTGTTCCTCACCACCGAGGCGGTCATCGTCGACAAGCCGGAGAAGGACGGCCCCGCCATGCCCGGCGGCGGCATGGAGGACTTCTAAGCCGGTCGGATTGCACGGAACGGGGCGCCCCTGTTGGTTGGGGGCGCCCCGTTTGCGCGTTTAGGGGGTCAGCCGGGGTCGGGGAGGACGGACGGGGCGGTGCCCGCGATGCCGACCACGTCGTCGACGAGGCCGCCCTCCACGTCGCCCGCGTCGAGCCCGCCCAGCTCAGGAGCGTCGCCGAAGCGGAACACCCGCCCGTCGACCCCGGTCATCCAGTAGCCGTTTCCGGTCGGCGTGGGCGTCAGGCCGATCATGGGGAACTGGACGTCCTGGCCGCCCATCGAGCCGAAGTACCCGGCGTCGCCGAAGGCGAAGATCCCGCCGTCCAGGGCGATGAGCCAGTACCCCTTGCCGGTGGGGGTGGCCGCCATGGCCACGATGGGCGAGTTGAGGGGCTTGCCGCCCATCGAGCCGAAGTAGCCCGCATCCCCGAAGGCGAAGATCCCGCCGTCCAGGGCGACCAGCCAGTACCCCTGGCCTGACGGCGTGCGGGCCATGCTGATGACCGGCTGGTTCAGGGGCACACCGCCCATCGACCCCTTGAAGGGGGCCTGGCCGAAGGCGAAGACCCCGCCGTCGAGGGCGGCCATCCAGTAGCCGTCGTCGTTGGGCGTCCCGGCCAGGCTGAGCACGGGGGCGTTCAGGGTGAGCGAGCCGGTCGAGCCCCAGAAGGGCGCGTCGCCGTAGTTGAAGATGCCGCCGTCCCCGCCCACCAGCCAGTAGCCGTCGCCGTCGCTGGTGGTACTGATGCCCAGGACAGGGGCGTTGAGGGGCAGGTTGGAGGCGTCGCCCAGGTCGTCGAGGGCGTCGCCCCAGGCGGTCACGGTGCCGTCGGCCTGGGCCAGGTAGTACCCCACCGTGCCGACCAGCGACAAGGGCACGTTGGGCGGCCCGGTCACCGCGTCGTTGTTGATCTTGAGGGCGGCCAGGTGGGTGCCGATGCGGGCCGGGAAGGCCCTGACCTCGGTGACGCAGTCCTCCTCGGGCTGGATCTGGATGTCGTCGCACACGCCGTCGGTGAAGAAGGTGGCCGCGTCGGGGCCGATGGTCTCCAGGCTGGTGACGGTCACCGGCACGGTGCCCTCGTTGGTGAGGGTGATCTCCTGGGGCTCGGCCATCAGCCCCACCCGGGCCTCGCCGAAGTTGCCCGTCCCGGAGACGGTGAGCTTGGAGATGGTGCCCACGCCGGCCAGGGCCACGTCCCGCCCGCTGCCGGGGTCGGCGGGCGGCGTGCCCGGGCCGTCGGGCGCCACCTCGTCGGTGAAGTTCAGCCAGGCGCTGTGGGCGCCGAGGGCGGTGGGCTTGTACTCCACGTCGACCGTGCAACTGGTGGGGGTGGCCGCCGCGCAGGTGTTGGACTTGACCGAGAACATGGCTGCGTCCGTGCCCACGATGGCGAACTGGGCCGGGAGGATGTTGGCCCCGCCCGTGTTGGTGATGGTCACCGTCTTCACGGTGGGGGTGCCCACCTCGTGGCCCTCGTAGTCGAGGGCGGCCGGGCTCACCGAGTGGGCGTAGAACGTCGAGCCGTTGAAGAAGACGCTGCCGAACAGGGCGGCTGCGCTGCCGTCGCAGTGCTGCTCGAACCGGGCTACGAACTTGGTGACGACCGGGTCGGCGGTCAAGTCGATCTCGTCCAGGATGATCCGGCCGCTGGTGGCCGTGCAGGTGGTGCCGCCCTCCTTCTTCACATCGAGGAGGGCGTGGGTGGCGTCGCCGGATTTGGTGGCGCCCTCGTAGGTCGTCGCGGCCGACGCCCATTTGCCGCCGCCGCCCGTGGGCGCCTTCATGGTCACCGTGTAGGCGACGGTGGTGGCGTCGCTCTTGAACTGGAAGGTGGCGTTGGACGTGTCCACCGTGGGGACGGCAAGGGGAGCGTCGTACCGGTGGTTGGCGCCCGCGGCAACGGGGTCGCCGGGCTCGCTGTCGATGGCGCCCGCCGCGCCGGTGGGCGCTGCCGCCCCCGCAGGCGCCACCCCGCGGGCGATGCCGCCGACACCGAGCAGGGACAGGACGAGGACGATGGCCAGCCGCGACCGCCGGTCAAGCTGCATGTGTGCTTCCCCCGAGATAGCCGGCGCCCCCTGTCGGGCGCACAATGGCCCAGGGTACGCCTTTCATTACCCCTTTCGCGCGAAGTGCAGCCCGCCCGCGGCGGCGGCCACGACAAGCAGGCAGAATCCGGCCAAACTGGCCCACGGCCACGGGTGCGAACGAGCGGTCAGCGGCCCGGCGTCAGCGAGCCCGGCCAGGTCGTCCGGCGGCCCGGCCGGGAAGGCGTCGAGCGGGGGTACGGCCCGCACCAGCTCGTCGGGGGTGAGCGGGTCGGGGGGCAGGCCGTTGGGGTCGTAGTGGGGCCCAGCGTCCTCGGGCAGGGACTGCAACGACCCGCCCTCGGGCGGGGGCGCGGGGGCGGCGTCGGCCGTGTCGCCCCGCAGCGAGAACAGCGTCGACTTGAGCGAGAAGGCCCGGGCGAAGGCCATGCCAGTGACGGCCTTGTCGCCCGCCGAGCCGGTCAGGGTCACCGACACCGCCCGCCCCGAAGGCCCGGCCTGCGCCACCGAGACGCGGGCGAGCGTGCCCTTGTAGGCCAGCCGGGCGGCCACGTCGGCCAGCGCCACCTGCACCGTCCAGGGCGACGGGTCCTGCGTGGGGTAGGGCGCGGCCCGCAGATAGGGGTAGGTGCCGTCGTCGGGCAGGCCGAACCCCTCCTGCCTGCTGGCCGAGTGGGCCCCGCCGTTGGCCGAGTACACGGTCGACGCCAACGACGTGCCGAACAGCACCACCTGCCCGCCCGTGTCCTTGACCGCCTTGTCCATGGCCGCGTACTCGGCCTGGGCGCCCAGGTAGACCTGGCAGCGCTGGTCGTCGCACAGCTCGCCGCTGGCCCGCATGGCCCGCAGCGCGTACGTCCGGGCCGCCACCGCCTGGGCCCGCAGCCCGGCCGCGGGCCACGACGGGTTGCGCACCTCGCCCATCCCCCGCAGATAGGCCTCCACGTCGACCTGGTTCACCAGCCGGAACGGGCCGCGCACGGCCGTCGCCTCCAGCACGCCCCGGTAACGCCGGCCCCGGGCGGGCACGCTCACGGTCCCGCTCGACACGGCCCACAGGGGACGGGCCGAGGAGGGCCCGGTCGGCTTGGGCGGCGGGGCCGCGGTCGTGGTGGTGGCAGGGGCCGGCGCGGTGGTCGACGTCGTGGACGTGGACGTGGTCGACGTGCTTGTGGTGCTCGACGGCACGGTCGTGGTGGTGGGGAGCTGGTCGGGGGCGGCGAACACGACCGGCTGAGGCCCGGTGGCGGCGGCCGCACTGGTGGACGACCCGCCCTCCACCGAGTACCTCGAACCGTCGAAGCGCAGCCGCACCTGCGCGCCCGCGCCCACCCGCACCGGGAAGCCGGAGGACTGCGCGCCGGACTGCGCGTCGCGCACCTCGCCTCCGTTGGGGAAGGCCACCGTCAACCCGTCGGCCCCGGCCGCGGCCACCGCCACCCGCACCGTCCCGCCCGCCTTGCCCAGCTTGGTGCCCGGGTAGAACTGGCTGAGGATCTGGGGCGTGGTCGACCCGCCCTTGCCCATCCAGTAGGCGCCGTCTTGGGCCATGCCCACGCCGTGGCCGAACCCCTTGCCGTCGATCACGAGCACGGGCACGGCCGCGTCGGCAGGCACGGGGGCAGCACAGAGGAGCAGCACGGCGGCGGCCGTGACCCGAAGCCGCATCCCTCCATTCTTGGCAGACCGGCCGCGTCCGTAGACTCATGCCCGTGACCGAGCCCGTGTCCCCCAGCATCGGTTGGGGCGTCCTCCACCTGTTCTGCCGGACCTCGCCCGCGGTCGACACCGAGGCGGTGCGCACCGCGGTGAAGGCGGCGCGGCAAGAGGACCACCAGGTGGTGACCTTCGCCGTGCTGGGCCACAAGGCCGACCTCGGCTTCTTGGCCCTCGGCCCCGACCTGTGGCGGCTGCGCACCTTGCAGTCGGACCTCCAGCGGGCAGGCCTGGAGGTCACCGACAGCTATGTGAGCCTGACCGAGACGAGCGAGTACGCCAAGGGCATGCCCGAGGAGCGGCTCAAGGCCCGCCTCTACCCGCAGCTCCCGCCGGAGGGGAAGCCCGCGGTCTGCTTCTATCCCATGTCGAAGCGCCGCAATGTGGAGCAGAACTGGTACGCCGCGCCCTACGAGGAGCGCGAGCGGCTGATGTTCGAGCACGGCACGTCGGGGCGCAAGTTCGCGGGCCGGGTGCTCCAGGTGGTGACCGGCTCCACCGGGCTGGACGACTACGAGTGGGGCGTGACCCTGTTCGCCGTGAACCCTGATGACCTCAAGGAGTGCGTCTACACCATGCGCTTCGACGAGGCGTCGGCCGTCTACGCCGAGTTCGGCCCGTTCTACACGGGCATGGTGGCCGACATCGACGACCTGCTGGCCGCCCTCACCCGCTAACCCCTTTCATCTCGCGTTTCCACAGGCACTGTCCCTGTGGAAACGCGAGATGAAAGGGGGGTCAGCGCTGGACGTTGCCGCCCAGGTAGGCGGCCTTCACCGCCTCGTCGTCCAGCAGGTCGCGCGCCGCAGCCGACTTCACCACCTGCCCCACCTCGAGCACGTAGGCCCGATGGGCCCGCTGCAACGCCTGCGCCGCGTTCTGCTCGACCAGCAAGATGGTGGTGCCCTGCGAGTTGATCTCGGTGATGATCTTGAAGATCTGGGCGACGAGCATGGGGGCCAGGCCCATGGACGGCTCGTCGAGCAGGAGCACCTTGGGCCGGGCCATCAGCGCCCGCCCGATGGCCAGCATCTGCTGCTCGCCGCCCGACAGGGTGCCGCCTGGCTGCGACCGGCGCTCGGCCAGGCGGGGGAACAGGTCGTAGACCCGCTCGTAGTCCTCCGGCGACGGCTTGCCCCGGGCGTAAGCGCCCATCTCCAGGTTCTCCACTACCGACATGCCGGGGAAGATGCCCCGCCCCTCGGGCGCCTGGCACAGCCCCATCTCCACCAGCCGGTGCGGAGGCACGCCGACGATCGACTCGCCCTGGAACGTGATGGCCCCCGACGTGACCGGCCGCACGCCCGAGATGGTCTTCAGCGTGGTGGTCTTGCCCGCCCCGTTGGCGCCGATGAGGGTGACGATCTCGCCCTCGTCCACCGTGAACGACACGCCCTTGAGGGCCTCGACCTTGCCGTAGTGGACCCGCACGTCGGTGAGCTCAAGAAGCATCGGCGGGCACCCCCAGGTAGGCCTGGATCACACGCTCGTCGGCCTGGATGTCGGCGGGCAGGCCCTCGGCGATCTTCTCGCCGAAGTCGAGCACGGCGATGCGGTCGCAGATCTGCATGACCAGGCTCATGTCGTGCTCGATGAGCACCACGGTGAGGCCCACCGAGCGGATGCGCCGGATGAGCCCGATCAGCGCCTGCTTCTCCGACGGGTTCATCCCCGCCGCGGGCTCGTCGAGCAGCAGCACCCGGGCCCGGGTGGCCATGGCCCGGGCGATCTCCAGCCTGCGCTGGTCGCCGTAAGGCAGGTTGCGGGCCGCGTCCTTGGCCCGGCGCTCGATGCCCACGAACTCCAGCAGCCGCATGGCCTCCTGTCGGCCGTGCCGCTCCTCCCGATAGTGCCGGGGGGTGCCGATCAG
>DASYMT010000364.1:0-3511 GCA_036008925.1 Acidimicrobiales bacterium
TGCCGTCCCGGCTCACCCGGCTGGGGTCCTCATACGGCGAGTCGATGGCCACCACATGGGGCACCCGGCCCGGCCCGACCTGGGCGAACAACGACTCCATGGCCCGGCGCCCCTCAGGGTCGTTGACCCCCTTGGCTGAGGTGAACACGATGTCGGCGGTGTCGCCCGCCCGGGCCGGGAAGCGCTCCTTCAGCAGTTCGAAGGCGGAGATGGAGTCCGACTTCCCGCCGCTGAAGTTGTCGCTGTAGGCGCTGCCCACCACGCCGCCCAGCACGTTCATCAGCACGAAGCCCGCGATCCACAGCAGCACGACGGCGCGGCGACGGCGGTAGCACCAACGTGCCAGTCCGGCGAGGGTCATGGGGCTCTCCTGTCAGCTCAAGAAGTCGGTGTAGAGACGCCGCCTGCACGCGGAACTCATCGGCGCACGGTTCAGTCCGGCCCGTTGACCCGGGACCGCAGGGCGGCGAAGGCCATCCAGAAGGTGACCACGCTGATGCCCGCGGCGGCCGCCGCGGCCCCGCCGATGGCCCCCCAGTCCCAACCGGTGGAGATCAAGGCCCGCAGGCCGTCGAGCAGATATGTGACCGGGTTCCAGCCCGCGATGGCACCCAGCCAGCCGGTCATGGCCGAGCGGGGCACGAAGGCCGACGTGAAGAACAGGAACGGGAAGAACAAGAGGAAGCTGGAGTTCACCGCGGCCGGGTTCCCCGTGCGCAGCGCCACCGTGTAGGGGATGCCGGTGAAGGCCATGCCCCACATGGACGAGATGGCGAGGAACAACAAAAGGCCGAGCGGGCCGGTCTGGAAGCGCACGCCCACGATGAAGCCCATGCAGACGACGAGGACGCTCAGGAAGAACACGAGCACGATGTCGGCCACCATCATCCCCAACAGCAGGGCGGTGCGGCGGACCGGGGTGACCAGCAGTTTGTCGAGATAGCCGCGCTGCACGTCGAGCACCAGCACCGAGGCGCGCGACACGCCGGTCACGGCGAAGATGATGGCCACCGGGACCTCGAACGCCTTGTAATCGACGCCCGGGACCTGCTCGGCCACCTTCTGCAGCGATCCGATGTTGATGACGTAGAAGAACAGCGGGAAGAACAGGGCCGGCCCCAGGAACTCGGGCTCGCGCAGCAGCGAGCGCAGGGCCCGGCGGGCGATGGTGGCCACGTCGGCCGCGAACCCCGACGGGCGGGCCAGCACGCCCGCGGCACCCGCGCCCGCGGCGTCGGTCACGGTGGTCGTCGTCATCGCTCCTCCTCGCCCCGCAGCCGGTGGCCGGTCGCCTCCAAGAACACGTCGTCCAGCGTCGGGGTGCGCACGGTGAGGCTGGCCGTCTCCAACCCCTTCTCGGCCAGCCGCACCGCCACCGGCCCCACCAGAGAGGCCCCGTTGGCCGTGGCCACCACCAGGCTGTGGTCGGTGAGCCGCACGTCGTCGACGCCGGGCAGGCCGGAGACCGCCTCCGCCGCGCCGGCCGGGTCGCCGCCCAGCTCCACCACCACCAGGTCCCGCCCGACCCGGTGCTTCAACTCGGCGGGAGGCCCCTCGACCACCAGCTTCCCGTCGTCGATGATCCCCACCCGGTCCGACAGCACGTCGGCCTCCTCCAGGTACTGCGTGGTGAGGAACACGGTGGCCCCTCGCCCCCGCAGCCGCTGGACCTCCCCCCACACGGCCGTGCGGCTGACCGGGTCGAGGCCGGTGGTGGGCTCGTCGAGGAAGAGGATGTCGGGGTCGTGCACCAGGGCGGCGGCCAGGTCGAGCCGACGCCGCATGCCGCCCGAGTAGGTGCCGACCAGGCGGTCGATGGCGTCGCCCAGGTCGGCCAGGGCCATGACGTCGGCCAGCCGGCGGCGCAGGGACTCGCCCCGCAGCCCGTACAGCCGGGCCTGGAGGTCGAGGATCTCGCGGCCCGTCTGCTTCTCGTCCAGCGACGCCTCCTGCAGGGCCAGCCCGATGCGCAGCCGCACCTTCACCGCGTCGGCCACCACGTCGAGCCCGCCGACCCGGGCCGTGCCCGCGGTGGGCGACAGCAGCGTGGTGAGTACCCGGACGGTGGTCGACTTCCCGGCCCCGTTGGGACCCAGGAACCCGTAGACCTCGCCCCGCTCGACAGCCAGGTTCAGGCCGTCGACGGCAACGACGTCGCCGAAGCGCCGCACGAGTCCGTCGATCTCAATGACGTGGTCACCCATCTGGCCTCACCCGGGGGGTCAAGGGGTCCGGTCGCGCCCACACCGTAGGGGCTCATCCGTTCCCTGTGTAGATCGAACAGACGTTTCATCGTCGTCAGCGCTTCAGGGCGTAGGGTCCGCGCCAGTCGGAGGGGGACAGATGGCGATGACCCAGCGGGAGCGGCAGGAAGGTCGCCTGCCTGCTGGTCGAAGGTGACGGGGCGTAGGCGATGGTGCCGTCCCGGCTGACCCACCCGGGGTGTTCGCGGGGAAGTCGGTGGGCCAGGTCACCGCCTACTACGCCGGCCTAGGCGGGAACGCCGGCCTACACTCCCGCCTTGTCGACGGCGGAGTCTGGGGGAGGATCATGAGATTCCGCACCAACCGCCGCGTTGTCGCGCTGCTGGCCGTCGTTGCCGTCACCGCCTTGGCACCGAGCACGCCGGCCCACGCCAGTCCGGGAGCGGGAACGGCCGTCGTCAGTTGCACGGCCGACTTCCCGGTCATCCCCGCCGTGGCGTGGACCAACGGCGGGACGTGCAACGGCAGCGCCGCGGTCACGGCCTCGGGCATCACCGACCAAGGAGGCCTGTTCGTGATCGACGGCCTCGGCCCCTTCGCCGCCTCGTTCCAGTACAACGAGCCCTGCCTGGTGACCGGCCAGCCCGCCATCGTGCTGTCCTTCGCGGTCGGCACCTTCACCGCCACCATCCCCGCCCTCATCGGCGTGACGAGCACGTGGGCCACCGTCTTCGGCAACTTCTCGTGGTCCCGGGTCGGGCTCAACCCGGTCATCACCCTGGACAACGTGCGCGCCTCCTTCTCCAACGGCCAGACCATGAGCGGTTTCGGCTTCAACGGAGTGGGCACGGCCACGTTCGTCCCGCCGGGCAACTTCAACCCGTCGACCCAACTGCTGTGCGGCCAAGGCGGCGGGCCGCTCACCATCCCGGTGGTTATTGCCGCCGGGCTGCTGGTGTCGTAGACACCCCGCCTCGAGAGACCACGGCCAACAGCACGGCGGCCGCCCCGGCCAGCACCGCGCCCACCACGAAGGGGGCGGCGGGGGAGACCTCCTGCCACAGCAGCCCAGCGCCCACTCCGGCCACCAGCACCGAGAAGCCGGTGATGGCCTGGGTGACGCCGAGGGCCTTGCCCCGCACGTTGTCCGGCACCAGCTCGACCACCAGCGCCCGGCCGATGCCGTCGGTGAAGGCCATGTAGACGCCGTACACCGCGAACAGCGGCCACACGAACGCGCTCGACGGGGCCACCGCGAACCCGAGGTACACCAGCGAGAAGGCGACCAGCCCGCGGCCGAACAGCGC
>DASYMT010000365.1:0-2237 GCA_036008925.1 Acidimicrobiales bacterium
CGCGACATGCAGGACCTGGGCTTCCGGGCGTTCGACGCCGACAACCACTACTACGAGGCCGAGGACGCGTTCACCCGCCACATCGACCCGAGCATGGCCAAGCGGTGCATGCAGTGGGCCGACATCGGGGGCAAGAAGCGCCTGCTCGTGGGGGGCAAGGTCAACAAGTTCATCCCGAACCCCACGTTCGACCCGATCGCCAGGCCGGGCAGCCTCGAGGACTACTTCCGGGGCCGCAACGACGAGGGCCTCGACCTCAAGACCATGTTCGGCGAGCTCGACCCGATCGACCAGCACCCCGGCTACCGCAACCGCGACGCCCGCCTCCAGCTGCTCGACGAGCAGGGCATGGACGGCGCCCTGCTCTTCCCCACCCTCGGCGTCGGGATGCAGGAGGCGCTCAAGCACGACGTCCCCGCCCTCCACGCCGCGTTCACCGCGTTCAACCGGTGGCTCGATGACGACTGGGGCTACGACCGCGGCGACGGGCGGCTCTACGCCGCGCCGGTGATCACCTTCTCCGACCCCGAGCTGGGCGCCCAGGAGGTCGACCGGGTGCTGGCCGCCGGCGCCCGCATCATGGTGATGATCCCCGGCCCCATCCCCGACGGTGACAACGGCTACGAGTCGCCCGGCCACCCGAAGTTCGACCCGATCTGGGCCCGGATCGCCGAGTCGGGCGTGCCCCTGGCCCTCCACGCCGGCCTCAGCGGCGTCAGCCACTACGGCAAGCTCTGGCGGACCGGCGGCGATGCCGGCGGCGGCGGGTTCGAGGGCTTCAAGCACGCTGCCTTCCCGCTCGTCGCCTTCCAGGACCGCGGCATCTCCGACACCTTCGCCGCGCTCATCTGCCACGGGGTGCTCGAGCGCTTCCCGGCCCTCCGGCTGGCCTCCATCGAGAACGGCGCCATGTGGGTGCCCGACCTGCTCCGCAACCTCAAGGACGCCCGGGGCAAGATGCCCTTCGCCTTCCAGCAGCACCCGGTGGACCAGTTCACCAACCAGGTGTGGGTGGCCCCGTACTACGAGGACGACATGGCGCTGCTCAAGGACGCCATCGGCATCGACCGCCTGCTCTTCGGCTCCGACTTCCCCCACACCGAGGGCCTGGCCGAGCCCACCCAGTTCGTGAAGGACATCCCGTCCTTCACCCCCGAGGAGACCCGCGCCGTGATGCGCGACAACGTCCTCGCCCTCCTCCGCGTCGCCTAGCCACCCCGATCTGTGATGGCTCGGGTGCGGCAGGCGCACCGTGCGCGTCACAGAACGGGGTGAGGGCCATCTGACACTCGTGTCAGTTCTCGGGCATGCTGTCGCCCATGACGCATGTGGGGGTGGTGGGGCTCGGCAACATCGGTGGTGCGATCGCCGCGAACCTGGCGGCGGACGGCCACGAGGTGACGGTGACCGACCTCGACGCGACGCGGGCCGCGGCGATCGAGGGGGCGACCGCGGTCGGCTCGGTGGCCGAGGTGGGAGCGGCCAGCGAGGTCACGTTCACCTCGCTGCCGACACCGGAGGTGGTGGACGCCGTCGCCACCCAGTGGGCCGCCGCGGCGGCGCCCGGCTCGATCCTGGTCGACCTGTCGACGACGCTGCCGGCGGCCAACCAGGCCATCGCCGCCCGGCTGGCCGAGGGGGGCCACCACTTCGTGGAGGCGCCGCTGACCGGCGGGGCGGTCGGGGCCCAGGGCCGCAACCTGGTGTTCATGGTCGGGGGCGACGACGAGCCGGTCGAGCGGGTGGCCCCGCTGCTCGACCAGCTGGGCCGTGCCACGTTCCGCATGGGGCCGGTGGGCACCGGCACCACCATGAAGCTGGTCAACAGCCTGCTGGCCTTCGCCTGCACCTGGTCCTCGCTCGAGGCCCTCTCCATGGCGGTCAGCGCCGGCATCGACGTGCGCACCGCGGTCGAGGTGGTCCGCACCGGCGGGGCCTCCAACTTCTTCATCGACCGGGCCGTCGAGGGCATCAACGTGCGGGACCGGCCCGCCCAGTTCGCGCTGGGCCTGGCCGCCAAGGACGCCGGGCTCATCCAGCAGGTGGCCACCGATGCGGGGGTGTCGGCGACGATCGCGGCGGCCATGGTCGAGGTGCTGTCCGACGCGGTGGCCCGCGGCCTGGGCGACCACGACTGGGGTGACCTGGTCGTCGCCGCGGAGGCGCGGGGCGGCGTGGAGCTCACGATCGCACCGAAGGCGGAGGCCTGATGGCCCGGGTGGCGATCGCGCCCGAGT
>DASYMT010000366.1:0-3958 GCA_036008925.1 Acidimicrobiales bacterium
GTCTGGAGGACGGGCCGCGTGGAAACCACGCGCGATGTCCTCCAGACCGGGCGGGGGGGGGGGGCGGGCTAGGTGCGGTGGAGGCGGGCGGGGGGCGGGCGGCGGGGAGCGAGGCGCAGGCGGGCGGGCAGCGACACGGCCACCACCAGCACCGCGATAGCGGCCACCAGGGCGTGGGCCGCCTCGAAGTGCAGGGCGACCAGGGCGTCGTGCTCGTCCACCGCCCCCGCCACCAGTTGCATGACCACCACGGCCAGCACCACGTACCGCAGGCCCAGGGCGGTGCGGGGCCGGGTGGCGACGGTCAGGCCCACCGCCGCGGCCACCAGCCCCAAGGCCCCGTCCCGGGTCAGGTGCTCGCCCGCGGCCCGGCCCAAGAAGCCCGCCACGTTGTGCCCGAACAGCCAGGGCGCGGCCACCGCCAACTGGACCCCGGACAGCCCCCCCAACAGCGCCCGCAGCAACGACCCATGCGCCCCCTGGCCCACCGGCTCGGAGGGGAGCACAGTGGCCAGCACCCGGCCCGCCGCGCCCGGGTCGTCGAGGGCGGCCGAGCACGACGGGCACACGGCGGCGTGGGCCCGGGCCGCCCGCACCACGTTCTCCGGCGACGAGGACGGGCCGAGCAGCACGCCGAGCGTCTCTTGACACACAGGCCGGGCCGCCGCGCTCACGCCGACTCCTCCCGCCAGGCCAGCGCCTCGGCCATGCCCGCCCGGGCCCGCGACAGCCGAGAGCGGATGGTGCCCACGGGCACGTCGAGCAGGACGGCGGCGGCGTCGTAGGAGTACCCGAGCAGTCCGCACAGGGCCACCGCCTCGCGCTGCACCACCGACAGCGAGCCCAGCAGCAGCTCCAGCTCGGCCGACAGGTCGGGGGGCTGGGCCTGGTCGTGCCATTCGAGGGCCAGCGCCACCTCCGGGCGGTCGGCCCGGTTGGCCAGGTCGGTGAGGCAGTTCCGGCAGATGCGCAGCAGCCACCCCTCGAACGACCCGTCGCCCCGGAAGCTGTCGAGATAGCGCCAGGCCCGCAGGAACGTCTCCTGCACCGCCTCCTCGGCCAGCCAGCGGTCGCCGCAGACGGCCCGGGCGTAGGCGCTCACCGCCCCGGCGTGGGCCCGCACCAGCCCCTCGAACTCCCGGTCCCGCATCCTCATACCGTAGGGAACTCCACGGCCCCAACGCAGGTCTACCCCCTCGTGAAGACCCTCGTGAAGACACGGCACCTCATCGCCGCCGCGACCGCGGCCGCCATCGTCCTGGCCGCCGCCCCGGCGGGCGCCCACGTATCCGTGAACCCCAACCAGGCGGCCCAGGGCGGGTTCGCCAAGTTCGCCTTCCGGGTCCCCAACGAGAAGGACAGCGCCAGCACCACCAAGGTCGAGGTCGCCTTCCCGGCCGACCACGCCATCGCCAACGTGGGCGTGCGGCCCCACCCGGGGTGGACCTACGCGGTGGCGAAGACGGTGCTGCCCACCCCCATCAAGGGCGACGACGGCGACGTGACCGAGGTCGTCTCCAAGGTCACGTGGACGGCCGACAACGCGGCCGCGGCCATCAAGCCCGGCGAGTTCGACGAGTTCGAGGTGTCGCTCGGCCCGCTGCCCAAGGACACCGGCAAGCTGGTGTTCAAGGCCCTCCAGACCTACTCGGACGGCGAGGTGGTGCGCTGGATCGAGGAGCCCGCGGCGGGCGCGGCCGAGCCCGACCACCCGGCTCCGACCGTCACCCTCGCCAAGGCGGCGTCGACCGGGGGGGACACCACGGCCACCACCACGGCCGCGTCGGCCCAGGACGACAGCGACGGCGACGGCAACGGTCTGGCCGTGGCCGCCCTGATCGTGGGCGGCCTGGCCCTGCTGCTGGCCCTGGCCGCCGTGCTGCGCAAGCCGAAGGCGCCGACGACGGCCTAGACCGCGTCCCAGATCATCTGGTGGGGCAGGCGCCCGTCCGACAGGAGCTGGTCGGGCGAGCGCCTGTCCACATGCCCGATGAGGCCCATGTAGACGCCGTAGCCCACCAGCTCGCGCAGCCGGGGCTCGAACCCCCGCACCAGCGAGTCGGGCAGCCCGAGCTGTTGATTCTCCTGCTGGCGGATGTAGCCCGCGCAATAGTTCATGGCGATGCCGTACCGGCGCTGCGACGTGCGGTTGGCCCCGCCCCCGTGCCACAGGCTGCCGTGCCACACCAGCACGCTGCCCTTGGCCATCTCGGCCGGGATCGAGTCGTAGTGCTGGCCGTAGTCGGGCGACGAGTCGGCCACGTGCGTGCCCGGGATGATGCGGGTGGCCCCGTTCTCCTCGGTGAAGTCGGTGAGGGCCCACATGGTGTTGCAGACGGTGGGCGGGTGGGGCTTGGGGATGGGGATGAGCTGGTCGTCGGCGTGGATGGGCTGCGCGGTCTCGCCCGGCCCGATGGCGATGGACGACAGCGACGACACCAGGCACCCCGGGTCGAGCACCCCCTCTACCACCGGCAGCACCGAGGGGTGCACGGGGATCTGCTCGTACAGCGGCCCGTGGGCCAGCAGGTTGTAGATCCGCCAGGTCTGGGCCCCCTCGAACGAGTTGCCCGCGGGCTTGATGCCCAGCGAGCCCTCCAGCCGGTCGAGGTCCTCGCGCAGCGCGTCGCACAGGGTCACGTCGATCACGCCTTCGAGGATGGTGTACCCGTCCGCCGCGATGCGCTTCAGGTGCTCGCTCACAGCCCCCGTTCTAGCGCCGCCGTCAAGAGGCTGCGCTCGTGGTCCGACAGGCCGGGCTCGAACTCCAGCGCCGCGGCCCGGCCGTCCGGGCTCATCTTGCGCAGGCTCTTGGCCAAGATGTCGACCATCTTGTCGTCGTCCAGCCGGGCCGCCAGCTCGGCGAACTGGGTCTCCAGGAACACCAGGCACAGGGCGTCCTCGAGCGTCTGCACGTCGGGGTCGGGCGACGCGCCGGCCAGTCCCCGCTTCTTCACGATGGCCTGCACCCGCTCCACCATGTCGGCGTCGTAGCCCGCCCCTCGGAGCAGGGGGGCGAGCACGTCGGCGTGGTGCTGCTGGAGGTCCCGCTTCCATTTCAGGTAGCCCGCCCGGCCCTCGGGGTACGACGCCCGGGGGATCTCCCAGCGCCGCACGTGGTGGGCCCGGGCCGCGAGCAGCAGCGCCTCGGGCACGCCAGCCCCGTCGGCCCCGCCTGCCCCTTCGCCCCGCAGCCTACGCACCCAGGCCACCGCCTTGTCGGCGTGGTCCAACTCCTTGCCCGCCGGGTCGTCGGCGTTGGCCTGGTCGATGGCCGCGAAGGCGGCGGTCACGTCGCCCGGCATGTGAACCTCCCCGCCTCTCGGCGCAGTTGCAGCCCCAGTCCGAACGCGGCGGACAGCGACTCGGACGTGAGCGCCGACTCCAGCGGCCCTTGCGCGATCGCCCGCCCGGCCCGGAACAGCAAGGCATGGCTGAAGCCGGGCGGGATCTCCTCCACGTGGTGGGTGACCAGCACCAGCGGCGGCGTCGACGCCTCCGCGGCCAGGTGCGTGAGCCGGCGCAGCAGCACCTCGCGGCCGCCCACGTCGAGGCCCGCGGCGGGCTCGTCCAACAGCACCAGCTCGGGCTCGTTCATCAGGGCCCGGGCCAACTGCACCTGCTGGCGCTCGCCCTCGGACAGGGTGCCGAACTGCTGGTCGGCCACGTAGCCGAACCCCGCGTCGTCGAGCAGCTTGCGGGCCCGGCGCCGGTCCTCGTCGTCGTAGTGGTGCCACCACGGTTCCAGGGCGCCATGCTTGTTGGTCATCACCACGTCGGCCGCCCGCACGCCGGGCCGCAGCAGCTTGGAGACCGACGCGCTCACAAGACCGATGCGCAGCCGCAGGGCCCGCACGTCGACCCGGCCCAGTCGGCAGCCCAGGATGTCGACCGTGCCCCGGGTGGGGTGGTCGTAGGCCGCGGCCAGCATGACCGACGACGTCTTGCCCGAGCCGTT
>DASYMT010000367.1:0-3022 GCA_036008925.1 Acidimicrobiales bacterium
GTGGGCATGCCGCCCGCGCCCCGGCCGTACAGCATCAACTCGCCGACCGCCTCGCCCTCGATGAACACGGCGTTGAACGACTCGCGCACGGCGGCCAGCGGGTGGGTCTTGGGGATCATGGCCGGGTGGACCCGCACGGCCACCTCGCCCTCGGCCTGCTCGGCGATGGCCAGCAGCTTGATGACGTAGCCCAGGCGGTCGGCGTAGGCGATGTCGGCCGAGGTGAGCCCGGAGATGCCCTCCCGGTACACGTCCCCGGCCACCACCTTCACCCCGAAGGCGATGCCCGCCAGGATGGCGCACTTGGCCGCCGCGTCGAAGCCCTCCACGTCGGCCGTGGGGTCCCGCTCGGCGTAGCCCAGGGTCTGGGCCTCGGCCAGGGCGTCGCTGTAGGACGCGCCCCCCTCCGACATGCGGGTGAGGATGTAGTTGGTCGTGCCGTTGACGATCCCCATGACCCGGTTGATGCGCTCGCCCGCCAGCGACTCCCGCAAGGGGCGGATGAGGGGGATGCCGCCGCCCACCGACGCCTCGTAGAGCAGGTCGACCCCGGCCGCGGCGGCCGCGTCGACCAGCTCGGCGCCCACGTTGGCCAAAAGCTCCTTGTTGGCGGTGACGACCGGCTTGCCCGATTTGAGGGCGTCGA
Source organism: Acidimicrobiales bacterium (assembly GCA_036008925.1). Taxonomy (GTDB): domain Bacteria; phylum Actinomycetota; class Acidimicrobiia; order Acidimicrobiales; family JAUTXP01; genus DASYMT01. The sequence goes on from DASYMT010000367.1 coordinate 647, forward strand.
GGATGAGGCTGCGGGCGGGCTCGATGCCGCCGATGACCTCGACCACCACGTCGACGTCGGGGTCGGTGGCCACCGCCTCGGCGTCCGAGGTGAGGCACCCGTCGGGCAGGGCGACATTGCGCTCACGGGCCGTGCTGCGGACGGCCACCCGGGTCACTTCGAGCGACACGCCGGTGCGCTCGGCGATGGCCTGGCCCTCGTCGGCCAGGAGCTGCACCAGCGCGCTCCCGACGTTGCCGCAGCCCAGGACCCCGACCCTCACCGTCTCGCCTCCCACGACGGGCAACGGTAGTCGTCGGGACTAGAGCCGTCACCACCCGTGAAGCTGCACACAAATAGCGCGGTCGGGCTATGAAGTTTTCTCGCCAAACCGCCGAAGTGCAGTCGATCACCATCTTTGGTGGGACGAAAGGGCGGGAAATGAACATAACTGCCGTTGGTCTGCCTGGGGGCATGACCAAGCGGAAGATGCAGCAGGTCACGGCCCTCGTGGTCGGACTCATGATGCTGCTTTCCACCGGGGCCAGCGCCTCGGTGCCGACGGTTCACCTGGGGAGTCTGGGGAAGGCCGTCTCGATCATCGTCAGCAAGCTCGACCCGTCGGACCCACGTCCTGAGCGGGCCGTCGAGCGGGTTGGCGGGAAAGTCGGCGAGCCCATCGGCATCGTCGACGGCTTCGAGGCCAAGGTCCCGGCCGGCACGGTCGCCCAACTGGCGACGGTTCCGGGCGTCCGGGGCATCACCAAGAACAGCAAGGTCCGCGTGGCCGGGCAGCTCGGGGAGGGCTCGGGCGTCGCCAGCGCGGTGTACACCGACGTCAGCCGGGCCTCCCGGCTCTGGCCGACCGGCGTCAACGGTGCGGGCGTCAACGTCGCCGTCATCGACACCGGCGTCGACCAGACCGGCGACCTGGCCGGCCGGGTCGTCCACGCCGTCGACTTCAGCGGCGAGAACAACCCGAACGTGGACAGCTTCGGCCACGGCACCTTCGTGGCGGGCACCATCGCCGGCACCGGCGCCGCCTCCAACGGCCTGGTGAAGGGCGTGGCCCCCGAGGCGGGCATCGTGTCGGTGAAGATCGCCGGGCGGGACGGTTCCACCAACCTGTTCCGACTGCTGGCCGCACTCGAGTACGTGGCCATGCACAAGGACGCCTACGGCATCCGCGTGGTCAACATCTCGCTGGGCTCCGACTCCACGCAGTCGTACCTGGTCGACCCGCTGAACTTCGCGGTCGAGCGGGTGTGGAACTCGGGCATCGTCGTGGTCACTGCTGCGGGCAACAGCGGCAAGATCGTGAAGCCGGGCGACGACCCGATGGTCATCACCGTCGGCTCTTCGGACGACAAGACCACCGTCAGCCGGGACGGCGACAGCATCGCCAGCTTCTCGGGCGTCGGGCCCACGCTGTCGAACCGGCTGCCCAAGCCGGACATGGTGGCCTCGGGCAAGTCGATCATCTCCAGCCGGTCCCCCGGCAGCTATGTCGATCTGTCGTTCCCGAACGCCCGGGTCGGCGAGAAGTACTTCAAGGGCTCGGGCACGTCGTTCTCGGCGGGCCTGGTCTCCGGCGCCGCCGCCCTGGTCATCCAGAAGAACTGGAGCCTCAACCCCAACCAGGTGAAGCACCGCCTGATGGAAACGGCTCGACGGGTGAGCTCGGAGTACACCCGCTTGCAGCAGGGCGCGGGGCAGATCGACGCTGAGGCGGCTGCGTTGAGCACCTCGGTGACCGAGGCCAACGGGAACGTGACGCCCGCAGGCGGGGGCGGCTCGCTCCAGGCCTCCAGCGGGTCGGCGTGCTACCGGGACTCCTCCGGTGCCTGCGTCAGCGATGAGGAGCTGAACAAGGCGGCGGGCTTCGACCCGGTCACCTACTTCGGCTCCCAGTGGGCCGGGTCCCAGTGGGCCGGTTCGCAGTGGGCGGGCTCGCAATGGGCCGGGTCCCAGTGGGCCGGGTCGCAGTGGGCGGGCAGCCAGTGGGCCGGGTCGCAGTGGGCCGGCTCGCAGTGGGCGGGCTCGCAGTGGGCCAGCACCGGCTGGGCCGGGTCGCAGTGGGCCGGGTCGCAGTGGGCGGGCTCCCAGTGGGCCGGTTCGCAATGGGCCGGGTCCCAGTGGGCCAGCGGTGAGTGGGACGAGATGGAGTGGCTCGGGAGCCACTGGAGTTGAGCATTCTGTGATGGACTGTGAGGGGGCCGGGCCGTATGGCTCGGCCCCCTTCGCGTTCGGGCACGAAACCTGGGCAAAGGCCTTTTGTAGGCACATGAGGCAGCCGATGAAATGTCGAATGGTTTTCCAAGGACGACGGCTGTGACGGCGGAGCGACCGCCTGTATCCCCCGGCGCGGACGCGCCCCAGGGTGGCGCGGCCGCGGAC